>VRUF01000296.1 GCA_019456245.1 Planctomycetota bacterium
TGTACAAATGATGATTACCCCGACCATTACGACGGACAAAAAATATGTAATTCTAAGCATCAACACGTCTCTTTCGGATGTAAGGCTTTCGAGCGGTCTTAGCAACACAGTAGTTGAATTTATCGAGGGTCAGCCGATCGAGTTGAATTTCGACGTTCCTGAGCAGCAATCGACCAGTATTCAAACAAGGATCATTGTTCCTGACAAAGGAACGATCCTGCTTGGCGGACTTACACTTAGCGCATTGCAGGAAAAGGAAATGGGCGTACCTGTTCTTTCTAAGATACCGATTCTTGGAAGACTTTTCTCCAACCGCAGCGAAGTGAAAGACAAACAGGTACTGCTTGTTCTGGTTAAGCCTACGATTATTCTTAAGGACGAGGCAGAGGCCGATGCGATAGCCGCGATTTCCGAGGAAGTACCCAGATACTAAAAGCAGTTTGAAATACAGTTTGCGAAAATAAAAAGGGCGCTCTTATGAGCGTCCTTTTTTTGTCGATGCGGCTGGTGACAGGTGCGAAGATGTAAAGAAGGGTGACGACGAAAAGTGCCTCGAAGGCGGTTGTGATAACTATTTGTTAACAAGCAAGTTACCGCGAATAAAATGGGAATTTTCAATCGTGATCAGTATACGACATCTAACTAATAATTACTCCGCAATTTTTTCCTTTAGCGTCTGGTAGCCGTAATGCGCCATCAGGTTGTCGAGGATGACCATTGCGGTGTAGTTCTCAGCGACGGGCCAGATACGTCCGGCGATCGTGGGATCGCGTCGTGTGATCGCTGCCATGTCCTTATTTTCGAGCGTGTACTTGTCGATCGTATGCTGCGGACGGTCGATAGTAGGCGTAGGCTTAACCGCAAGTTTTACCACGATGTCCTGTCCGCTTGAAAGGCCTCCGGTTATTCCGCCTGCATTGTTCGAGTCAAACACGACCTTGCCGTTTTCGGAATGAATCTGGTCGTTACTTTCGAATCCGGTCATGTCCTTAACCGCAAATCCTGCACCGACTTCAACGCCCTTGACCGCACCGATACCAAGCATTCTACCCAGTTCGGCGTCGAGCTTATCGAAGACAGGTTCGCCAAGACCTACGGGGACTCCTGTGACAACGACTTCGACGATTCCGCCGGAAGAGTCGCCCGTTTGTGTGATCTTGTTGCAGGCATCGACCATTGTATTTGCAGCATCGAGATCGGGACAGCAAAGAATATGATGAACGCCGTACTTGTCGACCACTTCCTGCGCTGACATTTGCGGCGCCTTGGCACGGATGGGGTCGATTTCTTTTTCGATTTCTGCAAGAACGGTCGTTTTTTCGAGGAATCGCATCTCGGGATTGATCCTGCCGGAAACATAAACTTCCTGGTAAAACGGATCGAGATCGCATCGCATTTTTTTGTATGCTTCGGTGAACTCAAATATCTTTCCGTGATCCAATTCGGGACATCTTACTCCGGCAGCTTCTTTTACGTACGAAAAGACTTTGATACCGCATTTTTGCAGTACTCTCTTGGCGACATACCCGGCAGCGACGATGGTCGAGGTGTAACGTCCGCTGAAAATGCCTGCACCGATGGCGTCGTCGTCAGGACCGTATTTCATGAACGAAGCGTATGAAGCATGGCCGGGCCGTGGTGTGCGGTTTGTGTCCTGATACTGCTTGATATGTATAAAATGACGGTCAAGGTTTGGTATCAGTATCGTAAAGGGAGTACCATTTGTATGGTTCTTGTTGCCTGCCCCTTCAATGGTATCTGCCGAGTTGATGCCGCAATAGATAACGGGCAGATCAGGTTCTTTTCGCGGGCTTGACAATTCGTCCGCACCGGGTTTCCTAAGAAGCAGATCACCGTATATTTCCTGCTCACTGATAAGCATCCCCGGTGGATTACCCTGTATAGTAGCACTCAATCCATCCTGATAGGAACCGCCTGAAACGGTAACCTGAAAATTGCGTCCAAAATGACAACCCAGCATATATTTCTCCTGAAAAAAATTTTTAGTCGATCAATTTCATATTTGCTCCCAGCTTTCGCATCAACTCAACGTAATCCGGGAACGTTACATTTACTGCCTCGGCGGTATCTATGACACTTTGTCCTTCTAATGCCATGGCAGCTACGCTCAAAGCCATTACTATCCGGTGGTCGCTTCTGCCATCGAGCGAACTTGCCGAAAGCTTTGCACCATGTATTATAAGGCCATCTGGTAATTCTTCAACATTTGAGCCGAGTTTTTTCAATTCTTCAGCCATGCATTTAATGCGGTCTGTTTCCTTACTCCTTGCCTGTACTACATTTACGAGTTTTGTAGTGCCCTCTGCGAAAGCTGCGCAAACTGCCATCGCCGGCAGCGCATCAGGGGTTGCGTTCATGTCGATTTCAATGCCTTTAAGCTTTGACCCTTTGATCTTGACCGTATCGGCGGCAATAGAAATGTCTGCACCCATGGTTTTTAGGTAGCTTGCGACGGCTTTATCTGGCTGACTGTCAGTGAAATCCAGCCCTTTAAGGGTAATGTCCGCATCGAGCAGGGCACCGGCACACAAAAAGAATGTGGCACTTGAAAAATCCGCAGGGATAGTCTTGTCGAAGGCCCTGTATTTCTGGCCGCCTCGAATCCGGAAAACCCTCATATCGTCGTTTTCGTACTGGATTTGCTGCTCATCGAGCCAATCCAGGGTAATTTGAACGTAATCGGGCTCGTTCAGGAGGGTAACTTCGATCTCTGTGTCTCCCTGAGCAAGCGGTGCGGCAAGCAATAAACTGGACAGGTACTGGCTGGTAATACATTCTATTTCGACCTTACCGCCGGTTAATGTGCCGGATATCTCTAACGGGGCCTTATCATTGCCTTTGGCAGAAACTGCCCCGGCTCCAAGTTTGGCCAATGCTTTCAGCAGTGGCCCGACGGGTCTGCTGCATATCTGCTCATCACC
>VRUF01000040.1:0-16077 GCA_019456245.1 Planctomycetota bacterium
CCTTGGAAACACAAAATGTGTCTCTTAGTTTTAAGCTCAAACTGTCCACATTACTCTGAACCCCTACAGTCATATAGCAGTTCATTGACCTTGAACTCGGTGCGGTGCTCCCCGAAGTCTTTTGAGAATACCTTTACCTTATTGTCCTGATTGCTGTAACACTTGCGAAAGTTCTCGGCGAGAACCTTAACCCACTCCTGGGAACGTTTTCTATGTAGGTCCTGTGGTGTCAGGTCCGAATCCTGAGCTTTCTTGGCCTCCTGGAAGCTTCTCAAGATAAGATCCTTCAGTTTTTCGTTTCCCATAGGTTTCTCCTACTTCGCTGTCCGGGTAATTTAGGATTGAGCGGATTCACTCCACCAAATGGCTTAATTACTGTTGTCAAGTGTAGCCGCTCGTGTTACCTTAAGGCAAGGGTAATATGCATCGAGGTATCTTGACATGCGAGAGGGGGTGAGGTAAAATTTCTTCTGTGCCATGATCGCCTCTCGTAATCCAAAAGAATTCCATCAGCTGCTTCCAACCTCTGATGCTCCAACGAAGGGAGGTATAGATCAGTGAAACGCTTTAAAAAACAAATCGCTGCTCATCTATATGCTGTTTTCGTACTCCTGACCTTTTTCGCCTTCATGTCCGGCTGTGCCAAGAAAGAGGTGGAGGAGATAAAGATTGGAGTCATATTGCCATTAACGGGAGATCTGGCAAATTTTGGAAGGACTGTACTGAATGGCATTGAACTCGCTATGGGGGATTTCTCATCTACAAATCGGACACGAAAGATCGTTTTGGAAGTCGAGGATTCTCAAGGAAGACCCTCAGTTGCGGTAAGTGCCCTTCGAAGGTTAATCGACTTTGAAAGTGTTCGAATTGTGATAGGTAGCCTCACTAGCAGCTCCACTTTGGCAATGGCACCGATAGCGGAAGAAAAACGTGTCATCCTGCTATCTCCTACAGCTTCCCATCCAGCTCTGTCCAAGGCTGGCCCGTATTTCTATCGTGTTTGGCCTTCAGACGATTTCGATGGGAGCGTCGCTGCAAGATACAGCTATGACGTGTTGGGGGCGAGAAATACGGGTATTGTTCACTTGAATGATGACTATGCCACGGGACTAAAAAATATCTATCAACGAACGTTCGAGCACTTGGGTGGGAGGGTGTTGTCGATAGAGTCCTATGATGAATCGGAGACTGATTTTCGGACCATTCTCACAAAACTAAAGGCGTTGCCTTTGGATATTATCTATATACCGGGCCACCCATATGGAATAGGTCAATTGGCACGACAAGCGAAAGAACTGAATATTCAGTCAGAGTTTCTTGCCAATGTTGCGGCCGAGGATAAGGACTTCCTATCTGTTGCAGGTGATGCGGCAGTCGGGATGTATTTCACTGCTCCTACTTTCAGTATGTCAACCGCTGATTCTTTGGTCAACGGCTTCGTGGCAGCGTACATAGAACGCTTCAAGGACGAACCCGATATACACGCGTTAAAGGGGTATGAAGCAGCTAGTGTTTTATTATCTGCTATCAGCGAAGGGAATGTAGATTCCGATGCTATTAGGATTTACATAGATCGAAAAAAGGTGTTCCGTTTCGACACTGAAATCTTAGTATTTGACGCTGTCGGTGACGTTCTTACGAGTATATCCATCAAGCAATATCAGCAGAATGGTGCCATTCGAACCGTGGATACTATTCAGCCCTCGGGGTGACGAACGATCGGAACACATAGATGACAGAAACTAGCATTTCAGAAACCATCATGACCTTAAAGGATCTGGACTGGCAGCATAAGAAGTACATCCCTCTCGTACAACCAGATAAGCTCAGAAGGAAGCTGATAGAGGAAGTCTGTGATGGAAGTGAACTGGTCAATAAGTACCTATATCTGGGTGAACACGGCGCTATGCTATGGAAGGATGTAGATAAGACCTATTGTCTTGGTAGGCAAGGAACGCCTTTGCTCGAGAACCACTTTGGTGATATTGATGAGGTGATTAGAAGTTCGGCACAAATACTGGGAGGTACCTCTGCGTCAGGATATGATATAATCAGCCTTGGGTGCGGTTCAGGGGAGGACGATATAGAAATTCTACGGAAAATCGAGCAAAAAATTGATGCCGGGGTACATGTACCACGTTTCAACATTATTACCGTTGATTTGTCTTGGGAACTGCTGTTCGACGGTACAGAAAATATTCGACAGCACCTTGAGAATCATCGGATCGGACAATATGTTAATGATCTTGTCGCGCTTTGGTGCGATATTGAGACGCTAATTAATGCTTCCAGCTACATCATCTCAGGATCTTCCTACAGGCTTAATGGCGTCGCTCTGTTTCACATGCTCGGTCTAACGTTGTCAAACAATAATGAAGAGAGAATGTTCCGAGCAATATCTAACGTGATGCAAGAGAAAGACTTTCTACTCGTCGGTGTTGATTTCAGCATGGATGACAATAAAGCTCTTATAAACAGTAGAAAAGCGTATGAGAATAAGACTGCAAGAAAAAAGATCGACGAATTTCTTTGTGGGCCTCTCTTATATGCTACACGACACGCCGTTAATGAACAGTCAAAGCTAGTTTCAATAGGAACTAGGTTCGGTAGCAATGACTATATCAAATATCCGATCCAGGTAGATCACGTATTTGAAATTGATAACAAACACAATACGAGCTCAATAAGTACAGCTGCTAATCTTGTGCGCTACCACCGTTTTAAAGCAACAAGTACGAAAGGCTCCTTCTATAGGCAGTGTGACTTCAGCAACAAGTACGCCGCCAGTGAATTTGGGAAATATATTTCCTGGATACGTGAGAAGAAAGGAATTCCGTTTGGTCTAGCGAAAGACGTAGGAGTGTATGGGATAGATGAGGAACGGAAGAAGCGGCACGAGCCGTTCCAGCACCTTGTCCTTATACAATACATGAGGACTTTGGGGCTAGGGACGAGCGATGAGGAAGAAATAGAGAGAAGAAAGCGTTTTTTAGTTGATATATCGGAAAAGATAAGACGGATTCAAAGGAAGTGGTGGGGTCTTATTCCTAAGAAAGAATACTCAGAGCTGTTAAAGCTGTATGATCCAAACACTGAAGAAAACGTGAAGAGGCTCTCAAAGACACAGCTTCATCGGGAAGAGCTGCCAGAGCTTCTATCAGTTATGGATTCGAGACATCAGGATCAATGCAAACAATTCTTAGATATTCTTCGCCGAGAGAGTGGAGAAACCGAAGGAGGCGATATTGGGAGTGAGGAATAAAAGGAATAAGCCTGAGAAAGAAGTACGCGACTTTGTTCACGATACTTGGATAGGGAGCGTTGTAGCCGCTAATGTAGCATTATTGATTTACATTATGCCGAAGGTAGGTATCGATATTAACTACCTAGTACCTGGTATTACGGCATGCGCTTCTTTATTATTTGTTTTCTGCTACTCGGGCTTAAAGGTCAAAACTGGTCGCGCAATACAAGAGATGTTAAATGAGGCCATGCAAGAAAATGAGAAAAAGAAAGGAATTGGTCAACTGAGCGTGACGGAGGAGGAGACGATTCGTTCAAAGAGGCTTCTGGAAGAGCAGAAAAGAATAGTAACATTCTGGAGGTTTACTCTGATAGGGACCTTACTGACTGTAGCATTACTCATAGGAATTGAAGCATATGAGCACACAACTGTGGACAGAGAAATGGGCGAACGTATGAATATGCTCGAGCAGAAAGTATTTGAACTAGAAACACTCCCGTCTCTTATGAATGACAATGAGAAGGCCCCTGCCATACCTGTACGCACAACGTACGATACCCTACGCCAAAGTGGAAGCGAATATGAGCACAATTGAAGGCCAGCAAGAAACACAAAGAGTTTTGGAAATATACAAAATATGACACAATATTAGGATCAATCAATATAGTGTTATCATATCACTTCAGATTCACTTAAGATTCGTTATCAGAATACTCTCAGATGCTGAAACAAGTTATTCTTAATGGTTTTATTTCAGGCAGTGTCTATTGCCTAATCGCCCTCGGCTTCGCGGTTGTCTATCGCACCGTCAAGTTCTTCCACTTCGCTCACGGTGTAGTGTTCGCCACTGGGGCTTACATAGCCTACACCTCCACCATTTCCCTCGGCATAAATCCCATCGCATCTTTTTTTTTGCCTCGGTCTTAGCAGGTGCCATAGGCGTAGCCATTGACCGGCTGGTTTATTTCCCCCTACGAAAACAAAAAGCGTCTAATCTAGTCTTCCTCCTGGCCTCATTCGGGGTCTTCGTCTTCATCCAGAACCTGATCCAGCTTATCTACGGCGCTCAGATTCTCACCCTGCGCACAGGGCCCGTAAAAGAGGGGCACCACATTCTTGGCGCCATCATTACAGACACACAGATTCTCATCCTGGCAGTCAGCATCATCCTATCGCTGTCTTTGTGGCTATTCGTCAAGTACACCAAATTGGGCAAGGCTATGCGGGCGGTGGCGGATGATCCGGTAGCAGCCAGTGTGGTGGGCATCAATCCTGAGAAGGTCATCATAGCCGTGTTTTTCATAGGCTCGGCCCTGGCAGGGGCCGCTGGCATCCTGATCTCCCTGGAGACCAATATTGAGCCCACCATGGGCTTCAACGCTATCCTAAAAGGCATCATCGCCTCCATTATCGGCGGGATCGGGAGCATCCCTGGCGCGGTTTTAGGCGGATACTTCCTGGGGCTGGCCGAAAACCTGGGCATCTGGAAGATTCAGGCCGGTTGGAAGGACGCCATAGCCTTCGCCATCTTGATCGCGTTTCTGTTGTTCAGGCCTAGCGGGATCATGGGTATCAAGACCGAGCGGGAAAGGCTCTGAGGCATGGAATACCTGCTCCACATCCTTGTTATCACGGGCATCTACATCATACTGGCCCTCAGCCTGAACCTGATCGTGGGCTATACCGGCTTGCCTGCCTTGGGGCATGCCGCATTTTCTGCAATGGGCGCCTATGCCTCGTCACTCCTGGCGCTCAACCTGGGAATCTCACCCTGGATCGGGCTCGTGGTGGGGGCAGTTCTAGCATCATCACTGGGCGTGGTCATCGCCTTTCCCGCCCTGCGCCTGAAGGGAGACTACCTGGCCCTGGGCACCTTCGGCGCCGGCCTGATTGTCTATTCAGTGGCCAAGAACTGGGTAGCCTTAACCAGGGGTCCCATGGGTTTGCCCGGTATTCCTGGCTTCTCGATAGCCGGTTTCGAGTTATCAGAGATATGGTCCTACCTCATCCTGGTGACCGTGTTTGTTCTCTTGACCTATTTCGTCATAGGGCGGGTGGTCAACTCGCCGTTCGGGCGGATCCTCCGGGGTATCCGGGAGGATGAGATCGCTACCCAGGCGATGGGTAAAGATGTCAACCGGCATAAGGTCCTGGTGTTTGTCATCGGAGCCTTTTTCGCCGGCATCGCTGGCAGCCTTTATGCCCACTACATTACCTTTATCGATCCCTCCAGTTTCACCGTCATGGAGTCCATCACTATCCTGCTCATGGTGGTCTTCGGCGGGATGGGCAGCCTGGGAGGATCGTTCGTGGGCGCGGCCACCCTGGTGATCTTCCCCGAGCTGCTGAGATTCCTGGGGATGCCCTCCTCCGTGGCTGCACCTTTAAGGCAGATGATCTACGGCCTCCTATTGGTGATTCTCA
Organism: Planctomycetota bacterium; assembly: GCA_019456245.1. Classification (GTDB taxonomy): domain Bacteria; phylum Planctomycetota; class Phycisphaerae; order Sedimentisphaerales; family Anaerohalosphaeraceae; genus VRUF01. The sequence goes on from VRUF01000040.1 coordinate 5,669, forward strand.
TGCTGAAACGCCCCCAAGGTATCCTAGGGAAGTATAGGTTCAGGTAAGGCGCTATGGCTGGTTTGCGGATATTTGACGTTTCCAAGGAGTTTGATGGAGTAAAGGCCCTGGATGGCCTCTCCCTCGAACTCCAGCCTAAGAAAATCACCGCACTCATCGGACCCAATGGAGCCGGAAAGACCACCCTGTTTCACATCCTCACCGGTCTCCTGCGGCCGGACGGCGGTGAGGTCCACTTCAATGGTAGCCGGATCACCGCCATGAGTCCCCATAGGATCGCCAGGCTAGGCCTCGGACGGACCTTCCAGGATATTCGCCTTTGGCCCCAGATGCCGGTGCTGGAAAACGTATTGTTGGGTTTGAAGTATCCCAAGGGCGAGGGGCTATGGCCTGCCCTGCTCCAGTCCAGGGCGATGAAATCCGAGGAGCGTGAGAACAGGGACAAGGCGCTCGGCTACCTGGAACTGGTTGGCTTGGTTGAGAAACAGGATGCTTTCGCGGAAGAGCTATCTCACGGCCAGCGGCGGCTCTTGGAGATTGCTCGCGCTTTGGCCCTGAACCCCGACATCCTCCTCCTTGATGAACCGACGGCTGGGCTGTTCCCGGAGATGATCCAGAAGATGATGCGGATAATCCGGGACCTCCGGGATTCGGGCAAGACCATCCTGTTCATTGAGCATAACATGAATGTGGTCATGGACCTGTCGGATCATATCATTGTTCTCAGTCACGGCAGGAAGATTGCCGAAGGCCCGCCGGATGAGATCAAGCGCAACGAACAGGTCATCGAAGCCTATTTGGGAAGGGACAGAGAAATTGCTGCTTGAGGCCCGAGATCTGACTGTCTGCTATGGCGCCCTGCGGGCACTGGATCAAGTCTCCTTCAATGTGGATGAGGGTGAGATCGTAGCGATGATCGGTCCCAATGGTGCGGGCAAGTCCACCGCCTTGAATGCCGTCAGTGGGGTGCTCGATGCAAAGGGCGGCACCATCGAGAGCGGCAAGATATTCTTCGATGGAGAGAGTGTCAAAGGCCTTCGCACGGATCAACTGGTCAAGAAAGGGATCTCCCTGGTTCCCGAGGGCAGGCGCGTCTTCCCGACGATGACCGTCTGGGAGAACCTTGAGATGGGGGCTTACACCCTAAACAACCGGCGATCCACAGAGGAAGGTATTAAAAGGGTCTTTGGGCTGTTTCCCCAACTGAGAGAGCGAGCCAAGCAAAAGGCTGGCACCCTTTCCAGTGGGGAACAGCAAATGCTAGCCTTGGGCCGGGCGCTCATGCTTACACCCAGGCTCCTGATGGCCGACGAGCCTTCCCTTGGTCTATCCCCGAACTTTGTAGATCTAATTTTCGACAGGCTCGTTGAGATCAATAAAGGTGGCACCAGCATCCTCCTCGTTGAGCAGAATGCCCGGATGGCGCTGGAGGTGTGCCACCGGGGGTATGTGTTTGAGATCGGTACCATCGCCTTGGAGGGAAAGCAGGCTAGTCTGGTCGAGGATGAACGGGTGCAGGAAGTGTTTCTGGGGGGGTAGAGCACCTCAGCTACATTGATTCCTGGTATATGGGAGCTTTGGCTTTTTAAGATAATGGGATTTATCGGAAATCTCTGTTGGGATTGCGGACAATTGTTTTTGGACGCAACTGGGAGACCTAACGCTATGGTCGTCACTACTCTGTGAGCTTCTACGAACCACTGGATAGGCAGCAGTGAATGTAGAACGGGCAAATGGACGCCCGCCTACAAAGTTGCCAATTGGCATTTGTTTAGATTTGATCCAACAGTAATAAGCAGAAACAATAGGCAAAATTCATCTAAATAGAATTAAGCGTTTCTATCCCATATTTTTTTTCCATCCTCCTGATGAACTCCGGTTCAACATCTTTGGAAAATGATAACATGCCTTGAAGGTATTGCCTTTTTGTATCTGAGAGATCACCTTTAATAAAATGATAGATTTGGGATCGTATTCGTCTTTTCTTTTCACGGCCAAGCGACACCCGCCCGTCGTTGGTTAAAATGAGACCAGTAAGCATCCGACGATGAGCTTTCGAGCCGAACACCGTTTTTCCATCGTTAATATGGAGCTTTGGTGACTCCATTACTTCCAAGATTTCAGTGACCTTCCTAAGCGCGTCACCTCTCTTTTCCTTCTCTCGCATCGAGAATGCCATATCGTCGGCATATCGAGTGTAATTAATTCCATTTGCATTACAGAAACTAAAAATCTCACTATCAAAGCTGTACATCAAAGCATTCGAAAGACCTGGAGATGAAGGTGCGCCTATCGACAACTGCAGTTGAGAGTCTTTATCCCTCTGCCAAAAAAGTAGCCTTACAAGATGGTCTACTTCTTCGTCGCTCAATGATAGTCCACTATGATTGGATGCGTATCGTTTGAAATCATCTCCTTTTAATGAAGGGAAATAATCTTTCAAGTCCAATTTTAAAATGTAGGGTAGCTGAGAGTGAATTTCAGTATTGTACCTGATATTTCTGCCATGAATGTATGCCGTAGCCGCAGGATGGATTTCCAGTCTTGGAAATAGATTTTTTATTACCCAATATTGAAGTCTCTTCACTTCTCTTGCCGGCTGTGCTATTATCCGCTGCCCTTTACCTGAATGTTTTGGAATTGGAAATACTTTGTACCTATGGGGCGCACTTCGCATGAGATATACGAGTCCTCCCTTAGGAACAAGAAGATCTTTGGACATCTGGCCCAATAGTGTCATTACTTAGAACTATCTCCTATTTGTTCTGTGGCTTTCAGGTGGGAGCTCAATGCTCGCGTTTTCCGAGGTTGGTGCATTTTATAATTTTCGATAAAGAGTGTTCTCCATCTCATGTAATCGCGAAACTTAGCAGTAGTTTCATAGCCCCATGTGACCCAAGGAATTTCCGAGGATGAAAAGTAATATACATTGTTGCTATACGGAAGCCGAGTAACCAGATCTAGTGACGTTAACAAACTAATTCGCTGCTTGAATTCTTGTAGTTCCCATGATATACCAAGTTTCAGAAGTAATTGATGAATTTCATCCAATGTTGCGGGTTGAACTATTCGCAGAATTTCAATTATTATGATCATCCCGTGACCAAGTTTATTCGCATCGACTGATTCGCTATTAGGATACAATTTGAGTAGAGATTCTATCAATTCAACAAGGTCCTGTGCATCTGAGAAATCGCTTTTCTGCCTGCCTAGTACTCTACTACGGTTCGACCATTTATAAATACTGATAGGATTAACCATGCCGTTGTTTTTAGCCAATTCCGTCAAGTGAAGCGCTGGCCCCCGCCATATGAAAGATTCTTGATGAGTGTCTTCTTGATTCATAACCACAAGAAGTTTATCTTGTATGTTCGTCATTACAGCAAAGGAGCCAAACTCGGCGATAGAACCGGGGCTTTCAGAAAAAATTACTGTTAAAGCCGATAATTCTGCCAAATCTTGCTCAAATCTGATCAAGTCCGTATAAGATGCATGCTCAAAATAACGAAAAACTTCTTCGGCGCGAATTACGTTGGGGAAGAACCCTATTTTGTTTTTATCCAAGTACTTAAGAAAGATGTCTCGGCAGGATTTGCGCTTCGCACCGTTTTCAGATGTCGGACCGCCACATAATAAAACAAGCGATGGGAATCGTATGATCCGTGTTTTCAGCAGATCAATTGAGGAAGACCAATCAAGGAATATCTGATCAAGGTCCAATGAATAACTCTTTACCTAGATGGAGGCCTGCGTGCCGATAAGTGTTACCAATTCGTGTAAGTCCGGACGGAACGCCAGACAAAGCGACTTACTTGCTTACTTCGCTAAAGAGCGCTTGAATTTGCATTATTAGGCTATAAATGTCAACAACATTTTAATTTTAACAAACGACAGGCTAGGCTGAACCTCTTCATCCCATATCAAACATCCAATATCCAACATCGAGTATCAAGCATCGCGTATCTAGCATCGTATAAATTCCGCCATGCGCGTTCTGATCCTCTGCACCGGTGACGAGTGCCGCTCACAGATGGCCGAAGCTTTTGCGCGGCGGCTGCGGCCCCAGCGGGAAGTGTACTCGGCAGGCACCGAGCCGGCGGGGGCTATGCATCCGTTAATTAGCCTCCTCGAGATCAGAATTCACCACACAACCTACCTTCTGTGGTGAATCCTTGGGATATCAGGTAGCAATCGTGGTGAATGGGCCAGGAAGTGTTGTGGATTCCAAATGAAATATTTTCTCTCGGTTCGGGAATAGGACCGGCTGGCATACCCGTGAATTCCCAGAGTCAGAAGAATGCCCACTCCCCGCAGATGAGTTACCCCAATTATTATATCCCAGGGATCTACATTTGCTGACAATAGTATTTGGGCGCAAGTGGATAGCAAGTGTAGGTGTGATCCTATTTCCGATAAAGAGTTTTATGCGAAGCGGGCGATCTGTCTAGAATCTTAGCCATTACGAGACAGATAGGCCTGAACCACATTTGAGATCATTAAAAGCCCCACGATCACGGATAATCTGGGTGTAAACCCAGAGCATTACTCCCCTAACTCAGGAGAATACCAGCTGATATCGAGAGAAACTCAAGAGATTTCGTATCTTTTCTAGTGAATCTTAGAACCGCGGATCAGTAGCAGCGTGTAAGCGAAGGTCCGCAGATAATTGTATCCGATATGCATCCGCCCCGTATCCGGTTCCGTATCCGGCAAATTGTACAATTGTTTGGGGTTGTCTGGGGTTGTTTGGGCTAAGGGCTTGATTTGATTCAGTAATGAAAAACGCCCTCTATAGGGCGTTTTCTCGTCGGGAAACTGTTTTGTGCCGAGGGGGGGACTCGAACCCCCACGGGATTGCTCCCACCGGATTTTGAGTCCGGCGCGTCTACCAATTTCACCACCTCGGCTGAAGGAGGAACCCCACCAGAAATTAAGGCCGCCGTTGGACCATGTATAAAAGCTTTTAGCCCGCAGAGCGGGTATTCTCACCTGATTCCCCGCTGCTGGCCGGGTCAGGGGCTCACCGCGCTGTGCTGCACCAGCGTGGCCCCGGCTGCCTGCAGCTCGGCCAGGGCCTTCTGCGAATCGCCCGGCTGCACATCCACGCCCCGGATCGCGTCCTCCACCACAGTAACACCCAGACCCGCCCTCAAACCATCCAGGGCGGTGGCCTTCACGCAGTAGTCGGTGGCCAGACCGCATACAACTATATGGTCCACCCCGGCTTCTCTCAAGAGGGCTTCCAGGTCAGTCCCTTCAAAGCCGGAGTAGGCGTCGCGTTCCGGGCTGTCGGCCTTGCTTATAATTATGACATTGTCAGGCAGGCGCAGGTCGAGGTGAAACCGGGCGCCGGGGGTGTTCTGCACGCAGTGCGGCGGCCAGAGACCGCCCTGGGCCTTGAAACTGACGTGATTCTCGGGATGCCAGTCGCGGGTGGCGAAAATGGGCAGTCCCGCCCGACAGAATTTCCCGATCAGGTCGTTGACCACGGGTACGATTTTATCCCCATCGGGTACGGCCAGAGACCCGCCGGGGCAGAAGTCGTTCTGCAGGTCAACGATGACCAGAGCTTGTTTGCTCATAGGTTGATCCTTACCAGTAGGTGTTGGGCTTTACCGGTATGCACCCCGGCTGAGCACCGCAATGCAAAGAATGTTGATAACCAGAAGCCGGTTCAATGCTAAAGTTCTACCTTCTTCAGGCGCGGATTGGGCAGGTACTGCCGCCCCACTTTGGCCAGGGGTTTGCCCTCAACCATGACCACGTCGGCGGTGAAGTTGTTGGAACCCTTTACCAGGGCCGACCCGACGCCGTAGGCATCTACCGGCACACTTTCCTCCTCGAAGGCCCTGATGCGCTCGGCGTTGAAGCCCCCCGAGACGACGATCTTCACGTGCCGGTACCCTTCCTGGTCCAGGGCGTTGCGGACGTTCCATACCAGCTGCGGATTGACGCCGGTGGGCGCCATCGTGCCCATCTGGGGGATGACCGACTTATCCACCAGGGTATTGGAAGTATCGAGGCGGACGCCCCAGAGCCGGCCGCCCAGCTGGCGGGCCACTTCCAGGGAGGTATTCACCGAGTCATTGTGGAAGTCCACCAGGGCGATGAGGTTGGCATCGGGAAAGTTGTCGGCGAAGATCCGGGTGGCCCGGACGGTATCTCCCTTGCAGGCGGCGATGAGGGCGTGGGGGATAGTGCCGGCGCCGGCGGCCCCCCACCACTCCCCCTGGGCGTCGGTGGACACTTGCAGCGCACCGCCGATCTTGGCGGCATAGCCATCCCCGCCCTGCATGAACCAGTGGTCGAACCGCGCCGGGAAATAGAAGATAGGCTTCCCCTGGGCCGCCTCAACCACCCGGCGCACATTGGTGGCGATCTTCGTCCGGCGCGCCAGGATGCCCAGGTAAATCGTCTCCAGGTGGGAGAACTGGTACAGGGGGCCTTCGATAGTCATGACCGTCTCCCAGGGCTTGATAGGGTCCCCATCACGCAGGGTATGGACGGCAAGGTTCCGGGAGGTGCTCTCCCACAATTCGTCCAGCGCCTGGCCGATTTCCAGCCGCTCATGCTGCGCTTCCAGCATCTTTCCCTTGGAGTTGTAATAAAGGGAACGGATCTTCTTTTTCAGGCTGATGTAGTGGTCGAAAAGCTTGTAGGCTTTCTCGCGGTCCGTGTAGCAGCCCGAGCCCAGCTTGAGGATCGCCAGCGACTCGTCCACGCCGCACAGTACCGCCGTCTCCTTTTGAAAGACCTGCATCAGGACCGGCGTTTGCTGGCGGGCGTTCTCCAGCGCCACCTTGCTGCGCCAGAAATAGACGTCGCTGCGGTAGCCCCGGCGGATTTCGTGTACCGGGATGTCAAAAGTCTCCGGGGGCAGCGGTTTCCAGGCGTCGTTGGTCATGGCATTTATTCCCTGAAGGAATTTACGGTGTTTCTGAACTCCAGTGCAAATGGGCGGGGAAGCAAGTATAGCGCAAAATTAGACAAAACCCCTACAAAATTCCCCATTTTTAAGGGTACTCCCTGACGAGATCTGGCTACGTTCATACTACGCCAGACAAGGGTGAAAATCGCCCTGTTGAAAAATATTTCCGTCCTAAGGCCAGCGGTGGGGACATTCGTGGGGCGATATAGAGGCGACATCATCATAGCGCCGGAATATAAGCCGACGGCCGGGATTTGTCGTTCGCCCGGTGCGCTAAAAGGGGGCTAGTGGCAGTGGTAGGTGGCAGGTAGAAGAGATTCACCGCTGGGAGCGCGGAGGACGCAGAGCAAAACGAAGAGTGAGCCGCCAGGATAACAGGAAGACAAAGACTATCCGGCAGCGGCGCCCGGAAATACGCGCCGGCAGGCCCTTCGACAGGCTCAGGGCAAGTTTATATTGAACAACCGGCTGAAATACACTTACCTTTCAATGTGAGTACCCTCGGATCGTCAACTGTCGTTATACGCCATGGCCGCCCCACAAGCAGTCCTTGACCTGACCGAACGGTTCGACCGCAACCTGGAAGCCTACCGCTCCGGGCGCTACTAGACGACGAGGTAGAGGCAGTAGAAGTGGGAGAAAGCAGATGGAGGTCGTCCACTATAATACTTGGATACTATAAATACTTCCACAACCGATTGTCTGTATAAAGAAAAGGAGTGTGGAGAATAATGTCAGAACTAAGCACCTTTTCGTTTAAGACTGCAAATTTCAAATGCTTTGGTGAGCAGGAGCAGGGATTTGATGAGATCAAACCCATAAACGTAATAATAGGCAGAAATAATTCTGGCAAATCTACTTTGCTTGATTTATTACAGTATACAATTCAAGGCTCTAGCGGACAAACAAAAGACCTTCAGATACCAGAGCGTTTTTATAGAAATGGTTCAAAATCAAAATTTGTCGATAAGAACTGCTATGGGAGAAACACAACTGAAAAGTGTTTTTAAAGAAAATTCCTCTGGTGGTAAAATTGTTGGCAACCACTGGCGTTTCGGAAAACAATTTGTAGGGAAAATGGCAGAATTTGATCTGATTGATAAAAATACCATAGGTTTCTCAAGTCTCTATCTTACTCCTGGTGATGATATTATCGAACGAGACGTTGAGATTTTTAAGCATATTGTTTCAGCTCAATTAAAAAACCAATTTCCGTTTTCCAATTGCATCTTCAGGCGCATGATGTCTGATCGACATATATCTGCTGAAGGAGATAGCCCAAACAATCTCGATATTTCTGGCAATGGTGCAGGAGCAACTAATATTATTCAAAACTACTTGAACTCAGAAGATCTAGCCAGTGATCTGATTGAGGTACAGCTCTTGCCAGCCCTAAATTCTATTTTAGGTGAAGACGCAATTTTTGAGAGGATAACATGTCAAAAAAATCGCTCTACTAATATGTGGGAAGTATATTTAGATGAGAAGAGCAAAGGCAGGATTGCCTTGTCCCTTTCAGGTAGCGGTTTGCAGACAGTTATTCTAGTCCTGCTTTTTACCATGGTGTTACCAGAAATATTAAAAAAGAGTATTAATAACCTCTTATTTGGGTTTGAAGAGTTAGAAAACAATTTGCACCCAGCGTTGCTTCGACGATTGTTGGATTATATCTCCAGTGTATCACTTAATAAAAAATGCACTTTCTTTTTAACAACACACTCAAATGTAATGATTGACTTCTTTAGTACTAAAGATCATGCCCAAATAATTCACGTCACACACAATAGAGAAAAGTCTCAATGCAATATTGCCCATACGTTCATTGAAAATATGATTGTGCTGGAAGACCTCGAGATTCGTGCAAGTGACTTACTTCAATCTAACTCTATTATATGGGTGGAAGGACCTTCTGATCGTGCATATTTTAACCAATGGATTAAGATTAATACAAACGGTGAGCTTCTCGAAGGCCGCCAATATCAGTGCCTAAGTTATGGGGGTAAGCTTCTGTCGCATTTAAGCGCTGCCGACCCTGATGAAATTCAAAGTACCATCAGTATTCTACTCATCAATCATAACAGCGTCGTGATTATGGACAGCGATCGGAAAAACGAAACAGACAGGTCAAATAGGACCAAAAACAGGATAAAGCGCGAGGTTGAGGCAGCTGGTGGAATAGCATGGATAACTAAAGGAAGAGAAATCGAAAATTATCTGCACTATAAGGCAATCGAATTGTGGCTCTCAGATGGTTCTCAAGAACAAATAATGCAGTTTGATTCATTTCCAGATTATCTTTCAAGAGTATCAGACGGTCTAGGTGAGAAATACACTAAAAAGAAATATCATTATGCAACTGAAATTGTTAAGCATATAACCGATAATGACGAGTTAGATGTGCTTGACCTTAAGTCAAATATCAAGAAGATATCCAATCAGATCCGTTCTTGGAATGGTTTGCCCGAGAAATGAAAGCCTGAATCAATCATGTTAGGCCTCAATCTCTTAACAAGTTTATCTGTTGTCCCTGTTTCTTGCCCCTATTTTTATTTTTCTCGTCGGGATAGGGGCGGACTGAGCTCTTATTGCTGGGGACTGACCGCTGAGGGCTAATCGCTAACTGCTAACCGCTAATTGCTGATGGCTGATTGCTGATTGCTGATCGCTTCCCGCACATCCAGGATCATATTCGTCAGCGCCAGGGTGGGGTTGATGTTGCGTTCCAGGTACCCCAGGACCTGTTCGATGGCTGCGGTGGCGGCGCCCCAGTCGGCGTCGGGCCAGGCTTCCAGGCTGCGCCGGAGGCCGGCTACAAAGGCGGCAATTCTGGAAGGATAATCGCTCATGGTTCGGCCCCTTGAATAAGCGTACGGTAAAGAAGTTAATACAATTTGAGCAGAAAGAGCGGGAGATACAAGGGGTTATTGGGGGTGATGTAAAGTCATCAGCTGTCAGGGATCAGAGGCCAGTGATTAACCGGTAGCAATTATTTACCACGGAGCACGCGGAGATCGCAGAGAAAAAATATCTTATAAGACTCTGCGTTCTCTGTGTTCTCTGCGGTTACTTCCCCAGCCCCAAGTCCCAAGACCCTAGCGCTCAGCAACGGACGACGGACAATCTACAATTTTCAATCTTCAATCAACATTCATCATTCGACATTCGACAATGCCCCTAGCCCTTCGTCTGGCTCGGGGCAAGCATCCAACATCCAGTATCCAGCATCTAGTATCCAGCAACCAGCATCCAGCATCCAGCATCCAGTATCCAGCATCCAGTATCCAGCCGGCAGATCAGCGGGTTAAAACCCAAGCGACTGATTTTCGTGGGACAGGCCTGCTGAGAACCCTTTCTTGATTGCCTATGGGGGACGGGATTAAATTGTCCCGCTTTCTGTAACAATACTTTAGCAATCGGAGCATAGGTGGCGACTACGGCAGATTTTCGCAACGGCATGGTCATGGATCACAGGGGCGGCCTG
>VRUF01000040.1:16087-16376 GCA_019456245.1 Planctomycetota bacterium
GACCAAGCTGAAAAATATCCGCACCGGCCAGGTAGTGGACGAGACCTTTCGCGCTGGTGGGAAAGTGGAGGAAATACGGGTGGAAGCCCGCAACCTCACCTACCAGTATGCCGACGACCAGCACTACTACTTCATGGACAATGATACCTATGACCAGCTGACCCTAACTGCCGACCAGGTGGGGGACGCCACCGATTTTCTGACCGATAACCTGGAAGTGACCGTCGCCTTCCACGGGAGCGATCCGGTAGAAGTCCGCATTCCCCAGCATATGAATCTGAAAGTAATG
>VRUF01000297.1 GCA_019456245.1 Planctomycetota bacterium
CCATATCGAAAGCTGCTCGACCGCCGCGGCACGAAACGTATCGCAAGCGGCGACAATAACCTTACGTCCATCCTTACTCAAAGCATAAGCAAGCTTGGCAATACTCGTCGTCTTACCCGACCCATTCGTCCCGGCAACAAGTATCACGGTAGGCCCGCTCGCTGCTTTAACAAGACCACGCTCCTCATCGGGCCAGTAACTCTTGATATGATCCTTCAAAAAATCAACTACATCGTCGGTCTTGTCTATTTTACCACTGCGATAAGCCGCCCGAAGATCCGCCACAAGCATCTCCGTAGTCTCAATCCCGATATCATCGCCTATCAAAACCTCCTCAAGCTCTTCAAGCAATTCCTCATCGATTTTCCGCCCCAATGTCAAAACAGCACCCAGGCTCGAACTGATCTTACTGCGGGTCTTATCGAGCCGATCCTTCAAAAACTGAAATGTCTTACCAAATATTCCCATAATAAACACCCTATATTAAAATAACTGCGCCAAAAGCGAATCCATCGCTTATGTCTCATGCCTTTTTTACCAGTTTCCCAAATCTAACCACAAATTTCAAGCCTATAAACCACTCATACTCCAATTGTTACAAAAAATATGAAAATTTATCACTAAACACACCATATTTTCATTTGACAAACACACAATACCCCGTTAAATTCTAGAAACCTGTCTGCCATGGATGGCATTTCACAGAACCGCGAATTATCGCTGGTTACAAGACGGATCTCCCTAAGGTGTTTGCGCTTGATTAGTTCGCTTCGCGCCTGGCTGTTGATTAGAATACTACTTGAACTAGGGCTTTAAATGGCGTCTGAGAACACTGCACAGATTTTTTCGAAGATACTTGCACGGGCAAAATCACTCGACCCCGTCAACACAAGGAAGTGGTTTGACGACCTCTTGCCCATGCAGTTCGACCGCGGTCTGCTCGAAATAGGTTGCCCGGACGAAGCTACAACCCAATTCATGCAGGACAACTGCCGGCAAATCTTCTCAAAAGCAGCACAAAACATAACGGGACACCTCGTAAGCGTAACGTTCACCCAGACAAACGGTAAGCTTTCGCAAAACAAAGAAAACTCCTCACTGAGCTCCGTGAAACTCCATCCAGACTACACCTTCGAAAACTTCGTCGTCGGACCATGCAATCGGCTGGCACAGGCAAGCTGTATCGCGGTAAGCCACTCTCCCGGAAACACATACAACCCGCTATTCCTGTACGGAAGTTCCGGCCTGGGAAAAACACACCTGCAGCACGCAATCTGCCACGGCGCAAAAAAAGACTCACCCGGCATCGCAATTAAATTCCTAAGCTGCGAAGAATTCGTAAACAGTTTCATCAATGCCATCGAACAGGGAAACCTACCGCAGTTCCAAAACCAGTTTAGAACCGTGGACATTCTCGTCATCGACGACGTACAGTTCCTGCGAGAAAGAGAACACTCACAGGAAGAGTTCTTCCACACTTTCAACGCCCTCTACAACAACAGAAAACAGATCGTACTCACAGCCGACTGCGCACCCGCAGACCTCGAATGCCTCCAGGAACGGCTCATCAGCAGGTTCAAATGGGGACTCGTCGCAAGAATCGATCCGCCAAGCTACGAAACAAGAATTGCAATCGTACAGAAAAAAACCCACCTCAGAGGCTTCAACATCTCAGAAGAGATCGCAGAATACATTGCGACAAAGATAAAAGCAAACATAAGGGAGATCGAAGGAGCACTGACGGTAATATACGCAACTGCTCAGACCTCCAATTCTGAAATAACACTCGACCTGGCAAAACAGGCGCTCGGTGACAACGAGGCCATTACCCACAAAAACATAACCATCACTGAAATTATCGACGCGGTAACAAACTACTTCGACGTAAAAATAACGGACCTCCAAAGCAAAAAAAGAAGCCAGTCAATCACAACACCAAGACAGGTCTGCATGTACCTGGCAAGAAACCTCACAAAACACTCGCTCGAAGAGATAGGGGGACACCTCGGAGGACGCGACCACACAACGGTACTCCACGCATGCGGAAAAATAAACCGACTAAACAAGGACGACCCGCAAACAAACAGCCAGATAAAAGAACTAATAGAAACAATAAAAGGCCCCGCATAAAACCTACGGCACTGTGTAAATTTGTGTCCGAACAAGCACAACATAGTAGGAAATACCGCCATACCGAACAAAAAACGCCACCCGCGTCTTATCGTCGGCAAGTTCGTCAAATATCGCATTAAACTCGACAACTGAAGAAACTCTCATACGTTCCACGCTCAATATCACCATCCCCTCACGCAAACCCTTTTGTTCGGCACTGCTGCCCTTAACAACCTTGCTTACCACAACCCCCTCTTCGACATCGAGCCCGTACTTCTCCGCCAGCTCCTTGTCAATATCCTTAACCTCCAGCCCAAACTGGCGCCCAACATCTGACGAAACACTCCCGAACGCACGACTCTCATCCTGCGATCCTACCTCGATTTTCAGCTCCACTTCCTTACCGTCGCGCCAAACAACCATCTTGATCTTCGTACCAGGTGAAAACATCGCTATAGAGTTCCTGAACTTAAGAAAATTATCCACTTCCTTACCGTTCAATTTGATTATAACATCGTCTTTCTCGATCCCGCCCTTCTCGGCAGGAGAACCCTCAAAAACCCTCGTAACGATAACACCTTTATTCTTTTTCAATCCGAACAACTTCGCAAGATCGGAAGATATATCCTGCGGATCCATCTCGATCCCGATAAATCCGCGGTTAACCTTACCGAACTCAACAAGCTGGTCTTTGACGTTTCTGGCCATGTTAATAGGGATCGCAAAACCGATACCCATATAGCCGCCGGCCTGACTCATGATCGCTGTGTTAAGACCGATCGCCTCGCCATCGATA
>VRUF01000298.1 GCA_019456245.1 Planctomycetota bacterium
AAGCATCCCGCTTGATTCATGGCTTGCAGGCGTCATTAAATCTCCGCTTATTTTTCTGGGTTTTCCGGTTTCTGTCGGCGGCAGAGGTGCGGTTGTCGTCAAGTTCGGTTTGTGGTTTTATGATTTTATCACACGAAAACGGCGCCAGACACCTCGCCATTTCTTTATGTCCAAATCCAGATCCATTAAAGAGATCCCCGGCCTTAGAACCGACATTACCTGCACCGCCACCTACTGGGATGCGTGGATCAGTCAGGCAGAACGCCTCTGTATCGAAATGATACGTGAAGGGCTTATGGAGGATTCCGATTGCAGCGCAATCAACTACGTTACAGCCTGCAAGACGTCAAAAGATGAAGTTACGCTCAAAGACTCTCTCACTGGTGAAGAGACCGTCATCCGGCCTGAGATCGTGGTCAACGCGACAGGCGCCTGGGTGGATAGTGCCAACAAAAGCTTCGGCCTCGATTCTCATTTTATGGGCGGCACAAAAGGCTCTCATCTCGTTATCGACAATAAGCAGTTGTACGAGGCTCTCGGTGACAGAATGGTATACTACGAGCACACGGATGGCCGTATATGCATCACCTTCCGCTTTATGGACAAGGTCATTATGGGTTCTACCGATATTCGCATAGACAACCCCGACGATGCAAAGTGTGACGATGCCGAAGTCGATTACATGATCACAACGCTTAAAGGTGTGTTTCCCAAATTGGAAATATCCAAAGAGGATATCGTCTTTACTTTCTGCGGAGTGCGTCCACTGCCATCATCGGGCATGGATTATACAAGCCGCGTTTCAAGATCCCACCGGATAGAGGACTCTGCGCCGGATAAAAATCGCACGTTTCCGATCTATAGTATGATAGGCGGCAAGTTGACCACCTTTGGAACATTTGCAGAGCAGACGGCTGACAAGGCTCTTAGCCGGCTTGGAAAAAAACGAATTGTCTCAATCGAGGAACGCCCATATCTTGGTGCGGTAAATTACCCGCAGAACGGGGCGGCAAAACAAAGCTGGATCGATAGGGTTGCGTCGGCAAACGGTCTCGAACATGACCGGGTTATAAACCTTCTCGAACGCTATGGAACCGAAGCCGAAAGGATCGCATCCGAGACAAACAATACTCTTTTGAAAAATCTCAGCGAATACTCTGTTGGCGAAATCGAATATATTACCGAAAACGAATGCGTCCTGCACCTTTCGGATATCACAAGACGACGAAGCATAATTACCATTACCGGCCAGGCCCAAATATCCGCCCTTGAAGAACTGGCTCAAATTACAGGAAATATTCTCGGTTGGGACAACCAGCGCCAAAACATGGAAATTGAACAGGCCTATATATACTGATCACGATTAAAAATTCCCGTTTTGTTTGCGGTAACTTGCTACCCTTAAGGGTAGCTAAAGCATTCTGATAACTTACTTTACCATTACGGATAGCCATAAGGCAACGGCAAAAGTTTCTTTGCCGTAAACCTATTGCTCAAAACTTTTTACGACTTCTAAACCGTTACGTACAATACTAATGTGTTTCAGAAAAATGTCAAGAGTTATATGCAGAATTATTGGAGAATTATAAAATTATTTTGAGCGTTTTCCCTTCACCTCAACCTTAATCTCGTCAATGCCCTTAATGATATATTCGATCTTCGTCTCTATTCTGACTATCGCTTTATCGGCTTCGGTCGTCTGGCTGGACACATTTTCGACCTGAGTTGAGAGCATATCGATCTTCGTTCGGTTGGAATTGATCTTTGCGGTTTGATTCGCCCAGGTCACACCCCATCCGACCAGAATCACTGCAATTGCCAAACATGTGTATATCAGTTTTGTTTTCATTTATATGTCCCTGTACTCAACATGTATTATTTCTGTTTCCATATTCACTATCAGCTTTGCAAGCTCGGCTTCATACAGCTTCTCATGCAGCGCAATCTCCGGAAAATCCTTACTGAACTCATACGCCAGCACATCCGAATCGTCATCGGTGCTTACGCTTGCAGTTGCGTCATCATCGACCGTCACCGTCACATCGTCCGTTGTCCCGTCCTTGTCAGTGTCTGTCGTCCCGTCAAGAGTCTCGGTTACGCTCTCAGCAATATCACGGTTTGATACCTTTTTGCCGTTTAGGCGAAGCTTCTCGAACAGTTGTCCCTTATACAGCGCGGCCAGAACACCTTCAAATATCGCCTCATCGAACTCGACCCCAAACAGAACATCCGTCCATGTTTCAGGATGGTGTCTGGCATGATCGACACTCACGCTATAAACACCATCCGGTACCGGCCAGAAATACAGCTTGTCGTGTCGTCTGGCAAACATCGTCGGTCTGCCTGCCGAACCATCTTCAGCCATGTACGCAAGGAAGTGGCGGTACGTCTTTTCCTCCAGCGATGCAGAGGCGACAACAAAGCATTCATACACCTGCTTTAAATCCGCAGGCTCATCGTATTCCGCTGTACCCTCAGATGTGACTACCTGCGAAATCGCCGTTAAAAAATCTGCCCGGCTTGATATGTCGTACAGAACGCTTTGCAACTCTCTGTTGATACTCGTTATCCCGCAGTTGGTCCCGAGCCGCTGGATTATTACGGATAGTACTTCAGCACCGGTCATTATTACATCTCCAACCAAAATATTAGAAAGATGATAATCCCCGTCCACCTGTCCAGCCAAAGCCGCCTGCTTTCATCGACTGCAACCGGTTCATCGTCAAAAGGCGGCGTAAGCAGCCCAACCTCGTCTATCTTTGCTATATAGTTCATCAAACGGCCCTTTCTACGGTCTTTACTCCCGCTGCCTCAGTTACCGCCTGCGTTGTCGCCAGCGTATCATCGGCCTTATGTACCTTTAT
>VRUF01000041.1:0-2461 GCA_019456245.1 Planctomycetota bacterium
TAGGTTAAAATTAGCGTTATTTGCATTTCGCGTATTATAACCATTGATGGATGACCTACATATTATCTAAACAGATGGCGATTTTGCTTTGTTGGCAGGCAACTGACGGAAACAAACCAGTTGGGCACAACCATAGAAATAGAGATGAACGGGAAAAGGAAGAGCGGGGTAGAACTTTCCCCGCCCTGTTTTTTTTGTCCGGGATTTTTATGTTGCCTTTTTCCAGTCTTTTTTTGTTATTCCATAAATCACTATGTCTTCGTATTGCTGCCATTTTTTTATGTGCTGCTTTAGGGTCCCTTCGTGGATCAGCGGGATATTTTGTATTACTCGCCCCGATTGCGAGTTGCGCACGAAATGATGGGCGTGGACCCGATGCAGGTTTAAAACTTCAAATGCGTATTTCACGACATGGCGCGCAGCTTCTGTGGCATACCCCTGATTCCAGTATGGTTTTCCTACCCAATAGCCCAGTTCGGCGTTGTTGTGGTCGGTGTCTATTATAAGCCCAATGGAACCGGTTATGAAATTATGGGGACGTCGTGTTATGGCAAAGTTTACGAGCTTTCCCTCTTCAAAATCGCGACGCTGGGTTTCGATCCATTTCTCGGCGATGCCATCTGTGTATGGATGGGGGATGCGCAAAGTTGTGGACGCAATGAGCCTGTGGCCGGCGAGTCTTTGCACGTCGGTTGCGTCTGCAAGAGTAAATGGTCGCAGTTTGAGCCGTTCTGTTATCAAAATTGGCTGATGTTCCATTGTCCTATCCTTCGAAAAATGTTAAAAAAAGGTAACTCTAAACACAAAAAAAGCCTTCCGGGGTTTTTCTCCCTGGAAGGCTTTTTGAATAATCTGGATTCTATCAAAGGTCCTTTTAGGGAGCATGCTCCTTTCTGCCTGGCACAAAATCGAAAATAGTGACATTGGTCGGGCAGACGTAAGCACGGGGGCGCAGCATTACCGGAGCCATTTTCCGGCTCGCAAAGTAACAATGCTTGTATTGAATTGAATTGCCCATTTGCTTTCCTTTGATATACCCTTTAGGGTAATAAAATTTCGCGTTGAAAATCACAATGCGTTTTGTGAAAGTACCTACCCACGCATCGAAACGCATTTTTTATGCGGATTGGTATATCGCGAAGGTTCTTTAATATCAGCAAAAAAGGGATTTGTCAAGAATGTTTTTGCGAATTTGTGAATGTTTTGATTCGGCAATGAAAAAATGTGTTTGTTTGTTGTTCTTGATTGACAGGGTCATATGGTATAAGATAGCAGCTTATGAAAATACCGATTACAAAATATGGCACGCCTCAGGTGGTTGTATTTCCGCTGATAGTGGCGTTTTTGATGGTTTTGGCGGGTTTTATTGTGCCTTCCGGCTTGGCCCTGGTGACTACAGAGGCGGTACTATTAATCGTTCTGGGATGGGTTTTGGCGTTTTTTCGTGATCCGCAGCGTAAAATATTGTGCGATGAGTTTACGCTGGTTTCGCCGGCGGACGGGCTTGTAAGCGATGTCGGTGTGGTCGATGACGTACGGTTCGAAGGCGGCAAGGCTTTTCGTGTGGGGATATTTCTTAATATTTTCAATGTGCATATCAACCGCGTACCATGTGGGGTTCGAATCGGAGGTGTCGAGTACAAGAAGGGTAAGTTTAAAAATGCCATGGATCCGGAGAGCGCAAAGGTCAATGAGAGTAATTCTGTTACAATGATTCGTCTTGACGAACCTTTCGATAAGTTGATCGTGCGACAGATAAGCGGTGCGATAGCACGGCGTATTGTTTGCGGGGCAAAGGATGGGGATGAGCTGGCAGCTGGGGAGAGATTCGGAATGATTAAATTCGGGTCAAGGACAGAGCTTTATATGCCGAACCGCGAAGAAATCAAATGCCTTGTCAACATTGGCGATAAAGTTAAAGCGGGCCTTACAAAAATTGTGAGATGCGAATTATGACAGATGGTAAAATAAACGGTACGAAGAAACGCGATCTTCTTCGGCGAGTGCGAAGGCAAAGGCTTAAATATATCGCGATCCTGCCTTCACTGATAACGATCCTTAACGGGCTGTTCGGTTTTGCGGCGATATGTTTTGCCAGTGACGGTGTGAGTCAGTTTTCATTTCATCATCTGGACCTGTCGTATTTTGCGATTTCGGGTTACCTGATATTTGCTTCGATGATAGCCGATATGCTCGATGGTCGTGTTGCTCGGATGAGCCATTTGACATCGAGTTTCGGTGGACAACTTGACAGTCTTTGCGATATTATCAGCTTTGGCGTTGCGCCGGCATTTTTGCTTTTGCGTGTTCTCGATCACAAGCTGACCTTGCTTGTCGATCCTACACCTGATTTTGCGGGATTTCTTACGCGGTTTATCTGGCTTGCGGCAGCGGTTTATCTTGCGTGTGCGGCGATCCGTCTTGCTCGTTTTAATGTTGAGAACGAAGAGGATGAGACGGC
>VRUF01000041.1:2471-9691 GCA_019456245.1 Planctomycetota bacterium
TATGAATTTTCTTGGATTGCCGACACCGGCAGCGGCAGCTGTTGTAGCGAGTATCGTTGTTTTCTATGAGGACATCGTGGTCCCGGCCGCCGAAAGTAACGCTTTTATTCGCATAAGCGGAGATGCCATAATCTGGATGCTTCCTTTTGTGGCGATAGGCTGCGGAATCCTGATGATCAGCCGAATCCAATTTCCCCATATTGTAAACCAGTACATGAAGGGTCGAAAGCCCATGACATACCTTTTGTGGGCGCTGATAGTTCTTGGTCTTTTGTGGTGGTTCGTCGAGGCCGTATTGGTGGTTTCGTCCTGTAGTTTCGCCCTGCTGGGGATATGGAAACATGTCTTCGGCAAGATAAAGGCAAATCGCTGCGGTGGAGATAAACACGAACCGCCTGTTCTTAATGTTTCCAGCCCGGATGATGAGGATGAAGAGTAACAGGGGCATAGGGTTGTATGTGCATGTTCCGTTTTGTGTGCGGAAGTGCCGGTACTGTTCTTTTTATTCCGAGCCTGTCGGCAGTGTCGATACGGGAGGGATGGTATCTGCGATGAAGGCTGAGTTGGGGCGATATGAATTGGGGGAAAAAGTCGATACGGTTTATGTTGGAGGCGGAAGTCCGAGTTGTTTACCGCCAGCGGAGCTTTTTGGGCTTTTGGATGAGATCACAAATCGGTGTACAGATTTAAAGGAGTTTAGTGTCGAGGTGAATCCCGGGCAGGTTGACGGGGAATTTTTATGCGGATTGAGAGAACGCCGGGTCAGCAGGCTTTCAATCGGAGGGCAATCGTTTGTCGACGAGGAGTTGGTGTTTTTGGGTAGAGAACATACGGCGGATGATATTTTGCGGACGTTTGAGTTTGGACGCAAAGCAGGCTTTTCTAATATCAGTATCGACTTGATCTTTGCAATACCGGGATCGACGGTCGATTTTTTTAGGTATTCACTCGAAAGTGTGATCGCCCTTGGTTGCGAGCATGTTTCTGCGTATAGTTTTTCTATCGAACCGGCGACCGCGATTGGACGGGCATGCGAGCACGGGGAAGTTGTTAAGGTCGACGAGGAAACTGACCGGGCGATGTACGAGATGGCAATCGATGAACTTGAGGGGGTAGGGATTGTTCAGTATGAAATTTCTAATTTTGCGAGCGAAGGGTTTGAATGCAGGCATAATCTGAAGTATTGGTCGAACGATCCTTATGTTGGGATCGGGCCGGGGGCCGCTTCTTACTTTAGAGGAGAACGTTACAATAACATAGCGGACATCGGCAAGTATTGCGAATTGATCGAAAATGGAAAAAGTGCAAAAGTTGACGGGCATCGGTGCCAGGGAGTTGAGGCAGCGTGTGAGACTGCCGTGCTTAACCTGCGTAAGAGAACGGGTATTTGTCTGACCGAGTTTGCCGAGAGGACGGGGTATGATGCGATGGAACTTTTTGGCGAAACGGTTGAGAGGTATGTCCGTGAAGGTTTAATGGAAGTGTCGGATGAAGATGGAGGGCGGATATGTCTTTCGCGAAAGGCGCTTGCGATAGCCGATGGGATTCTTTGTGATTTTTCATCAGTGTAAAGAGATTTATTGAATTTTTTCGCAGGGTCGCTATAATGTTTTGTGTTCAATTTAGATTTATCATTGTTTAAGGTTGATATTATGGCAATAGAGACGAAAGCGGGATCGGTTAAGGCGTGGGTGCAGGGTATGCGGTTGTTTTCATTGACGGCGTCTTTGATACCTGTATTGGTCGGGGCGGCACTTGCGCTTGGGTTTGAAGGCGAGGTGATATGGTGGCTGTTTCCGCTTGTGATGCTCAGTGCGTTTTTGTTTCAGGCAGGTACTAATACGGTTAGCGATTATTACGATCATAAGTACGAGGTCGATAAAGACTATACTTATGGTTCAAGTCGGGTGATCGTCGATGGATTGATCGGGGCGAAGGCGCTTTATTTTGGCGGTTTGATTATGTTTGCCCTGGGAGCGGCGATAGGAGTTGTGTTTATCGCGATGCGGGGTCCGGCGATACTTGTGATCGGTGCTATCGGGCTTTTGGGTGGGTATTGTTATACGGCAAAACCTGTGGCGTTTAAGTATATCGCGCTTGGAGACGTTGAGGTTTTTATCCTGATGGGGCCTTTGATGGTGATCGGGAGCTATCTGGTTTTGACGGGCAGTTTTGCGTGGGAGGTATTGCTGGTATCGCTGCCTGTGGGGTGTTTGGTAGCGGCGATACTTTATGCGAATAACCTGCGGGATATCACCCATGACCTTGAGGCGAAAGTTAAGACGCTGGCTGGACTGTTCGGCTATGGCCACGGCAAGTATGTCTATTATGTTCTGGTGTTCGGGGCCTATGTTGTTGTGGCAGGGCTTGCGGCATGCGGAGTGCTTACGTGGTGGGGGCTTTTGACTTTTGTTACTATTCCGATCGCGATTAAGAATATCAAGGCAATCGCGAGTAATGTTGACGGCAGTGCGGAAAGAATCGCTACGCTGGATGTTGAGACGGCGAAACTACATCTGGCGTTCGGAGTGCTGCTTGCAGTTTCCGTTGCGTTGGGTACTATTTTTTAGCCGACTCAACCCAATAACCCTGAGACTGACGGGTGCGTGAACTTTTTCGCCTTTTTCGGGAACCATGTTCATGTTTTTCCTGATCCTGCTTGTTTGTCGATTCGTGAAGTTCTTTCTGGAGTTGTTTTTTCTGCCGCTTTAATGTGCGATTAAGCTTTTTCAGTTTTTCGATATTTTCATTGAGAGCAGATATTTCACCGGCCAGGCCGGCGTTTTCATTTTGAGTTTCGTCAACTATGTTTGTGAGCTTACGCCTAAACGCGTTCATGTCAGATATAGTTTCAGACATTTTGGCAATTTGTTTTTCTAATCCTATCAGCTTGGTCTGGAGGTTTTTATTTTTATTTTTTTCAGATTCGGCAGTTTTCTCAGACTTATCGAGCCGTCCGGTAAGGTTTTTATTCTCTTCTTTCAGCTTCAAAATAGAAGCCTTGAGCTTCTTCGTCATTATAATATATTGGTTCTGCTGGTCCTTTTTGGCCTTTTTCGCCCGTTTGAAAGATGTTTCTATTTTCCTTTTCTTGGCATCAGAAGTTTTTAGTTTAGCTTTCAGTTTGGTTACTCGTTTTTTTAGCTTTGCAATATTCTTTAAATCAGATTTTCTGGTTCGCTTTAACCCTGCATTCTTTTTGTACTGCTTTTCAAGTGCAGATGCCGCCTGCGCGAGAGTCAACTTTCGCAGTGTTACTTTTTCGGGCGCATCCTTCCATGAGTAGTAGAGATTTCCGGCGAGAGAATTGTTTTTCCTGGCGAGCGAATACATAATCCCTTTTTCCGAATCGTCAAGTTTGAATTGTATTGTCGCTCTATATTGATCGATAGAATGTTTTTTGCAGACAGGTGCTAAAGTAAATGGATTATGCAGAAAAGAAAAACTCAGGCTGCCGTTTTTGTTGCGCAGTGCTTTTATGATTGCAGGATATTTGCGGCCATCTGGCTTTGTGATCGTGTGCGTCCAGACGCCTTCGTATTTTTTCGCATATTTTTTCGCGATACCTGCCTGAATCACTGCAAAGGGATCCGCGGGTTTTGGTTTTTCTTTTTGTTTTACGATTTTTTCCTGCGGTGCTTTCCATTTGGCATCTATCGGGTAGTAGTGATCGGCCAGGTATCTTTTGGTATCGGGGTTATACAATCTAAAGAGAAGCATACCTAAATCAACGGCCCTGTCATCGAAGAAAACATAGCTTTCGAATATTCCTTCCTTCTTTTCTAAAGAGCCGCAGGGACTGGTTTTCTCCCCGCGAGCATAATTTCCATCCTTATCTCTGTGAGCGTATGTCCGAATCCTGCATGATTCTGCTCCGTCTGCATTGTAGCGCATTTTTATTTTGAGTTTTTGTCCAGAATCGAGGATTGCCGGTAATGCAGGGTCGGTAGAGATGACTTCTAACGAGGCATTTCCAACGGAGTATCCTTGTGGGCCTTCGCCTTTAGGCGCTTTC
Organism: Planctomycetota bacterium; assembly: GCA_019456245.1. GTDB lineage: Bacteria > Planctomycetota > Phycisphaerae > Sedimentisphaerales > Anaerohalosphaeraceae > VRUF01. Next base: position 6,487 of record VRUF01000041.1, read on the forward strand.
CATTCGGCTTTTAGAGGGTAGGTGTTCTCAAGCATGTTTTCTTTGGATTTGTTGTCCTTCATCTTCACAACTATCCCATTAATAGTGATCGCTCTGTCATTGAAATAGAACCATCCTTCGTATTCGCCGGTTTTCTTTGTTATTGATCCGCATGGATGCGATTTACATCCGCGAGCCGGTTTCTTGGGTCTTACCCATATACGGAAGGATTCCGCATCGCCTGCGTTGTATCTCAATTTCACATAAAACCTTTGGCCTGGTTCGAGGACGGCTGGGCATGGAGGATCGGTAGAGATGATCTCTATGGAAGGAGCCGTTTTACTATCAGCGATCAGGAGTGGCTGAAAAAGAATTATTGCGAAAAATGCTGCTAAAATGACATGTTTCATCTTTTGCTCCTCAAAATTAAGGTTTGAATCATAACATCGCACATTATATCAAAAACGTTTTTAATTGCAAGGAAATTATAGGACTTTATCTGTGTTTTTACTATTTTGAGCTCGCTAAGCCAGCTTGACAGTGGGGGTTAAGGTGGTTAGGCTGTAGATCCTGCGTTACGGGCTTTTTTGAAGATTATTTGCAGGAGTTGCTGAATAAATGAAGGCTATCGTTTTTTTATGTTCTCTGGCGGGCGGGTTGTGGTTTTTAATGTTTTCGCCATGGGGGATCGATGATAAATTTTTCTGGCCCATGATGATGTTTTCGACGGGAGTGCTTGGGGTTTGTGCATTGGGGATCGATCGCAAGAGGCTTGGCGAGGTTTATTTCTTCAGGCGGCGGCATGTGTTAATCGGGGTTTTGTTTGCCGGGGTGCTTTACTTTGTTTTTTCTGCGGGCAACTTTTTGTCGATGCATATTTTTTCGTTTGCCGGTTCGCAGGTTGCCGATGTTTACAGTACAAGAAGCAGCGGACGGCTTGCTGTTATCGGCTTGATGCTTTTTTTGTGGATAGGACCTCTTGAGGAGGTTTTCTGGCGCGGGTTTGTTCAGAGAAGGCTTGCAGAGAGGTTTGGCGATTGGCGTGGGTATTTGCTGGCTTGCGGAATTTATACGCTTGTTCATATTTTTTCGTTTAATCTGATGCTGATAGCTGCGGCGGGTGTTTGCGGAGTTTTCTGGGGATGGATGTTTAAACGGTTCAAGTCAGTGTGGCCGGGTTTGATATCTCATGCGTTGTGGGATGTTTTAATTTTCGTTATCTTTCCGGTCGAACATGGGATGAGTTGAGGTGGATAAAGATACCTGCAAAGACTGTGGTTCCAGCGATGAGTTTGCCGGGCGTGTGCGGTCGCTTTTCGGCAAAATTTCCCCTCGGTACGACCTTGCCAATCATGTGCTTAGCCTTGGTGTTGATTTATGGTGGCGACGGGTTCTGGTGCGTATGAGCGGCGTCAAGGCTGGCGAAAGCGTACTTGATATGTGCTGTGGAACGGGTGATGTTGCGTTTGCTTTTGCGAAGTATCGCGAAGGGCTGCGAATTGTCGGATGCGATTTCAGCGAGGAGATGGTCGAGTTTGCACGTGGTAAAAAGATGGGCCTAGAGGTTGAATGGAAGGTGGAGGATTGCTGCTCGACAGACTTTGCCGGCGGAGAGTTCGATATTGTAAGCTGTGCGTTTGGAGTGAGGAACTTTGCTAAATTAGCGGAGGGGCTGCGTGAGATGCACCGCATTTTGAAAAGCGACGGTCGGGCTTGTATACTGGAGTTTTCGTTGCCGCGAATTAGGGCGCTCAGGTGGGCTTACCTTTTGTATTTTAAATGGGTACTCCCGTTAGTGGGCGGGCTTATCAGCGGCAATCGTCAGGATTATCAATATCTTGTCGACAGTGTTTTAAAGTGGGACAGGAAAATTGATCTGGCGGGAGAACTGAGGGAGGCTGGCTTTGGCGATATAGTTGTGAAACGGTTAAGCTTTGGTATTGCAACTATACATATTGCGCACAAGCAATAATCAATCGATATTTCTTATATCTGCGAGTATGGGGTTGGGACCAGAAACATTTTCGTTATCTTTGAAACCGTGTCTTTGTATTTCGGTAGTTTCTTCAAACGCTTCCATTCGGGATGTACCCTAAAAGCCTGCCAATGCTCCTTGTGTTCATCCTTGTTGGCTGCGGAGGTCATGTAGACCAGGTTTGGTGCATCATTTGATATCAGGGTTTGGCCGTAGAAAACAGGCGCCAGTTGTGTGTCGCGCATTACCTGTATTTCGCCTGAGTTGAACATTTCGACTTTAAGGTTTGCCTTTTGTTCGTTATGGCTTTCGTAGATTCGCAGCTCGAATATTCTCGGAGCCTTTGATTAGGTCTGCTTAGGCATTTCAATTACGGGCATACCGGCAAAGGCTTTCATGAGGCGGCTTTCGATACGGTTATACGCGGGATTTTTTTTGGGGCGGGCGAAAAAATCCGCAGCGGCGCTTTGATAGTCTTTGTCGGCAGTGAGTTGATCGTTCAGTTTTTCAAGTACCCCAAGAGTCGGGTAAGGGATCATGACGTAAATAGAAAAGTCCTCGGGGTTATCCATAGACGTAAAAACTCCAACGCGATCGATGGACATGCGTTTCAGTGCAGGCAGGAAAGCTTTTTCGAGATAGGTACTTACTACCTGCTGCTTTTCTTTAGAGTCTATAAGGTATTTTCTTAACTCGTAGTATTCCTGTTTTACATCTTTGCCGGCGGCGACGAAAGAATTTAGAACGCAAAGCAGCGTGATCAGGACAAAGATGGATTTGCTGTATTTTCGAGTAAACATCATATATTTCCTTCATTTGGGTTTGATCTATTTTCTCTTATCTACCAGAAAACAGTGTTTCTTGTCAAGAGATAAACAGTGTGATGTTAAGATTGCGGGTTAAAAAAACTTGACTTAATAGGATACTGGTGCGATAAAATAGGTATGTAAGACTAGTGTATAAAGGAGTTGTTATGCCTGAAATAGATTTGGTTCGTGAAACAGCCCAGCAAACTCTGAAGGTGTCGACACTTACGGGCACGGATGATAACTGGCTTTGGGATCGCAGCCGGCGTGTGGTGCGAAATGTCGAGCATATCTGCAAATTGCCTGAGATCGCGGAAGCGAATCTTGCGATCGACAGATTTTGTCTTGCCTGTGCGGCATATTTTTCCGATTCCGGCTTTATCCATTATGCTGATTCGGAAGATGTGACGGCCAGGGTTGCTCTTGCGGATTTGAATGTCACAGA
>VRUF01000041.1:9701-16082 GCA_019456245.1 Planctomycetota bacterium
GGCTGAAGGAAAGATCGCCAAGATCAACAAGATCATATTAGAGTCAAGTAATAAATTAACGGAAATGCCGGAAGCGTCAATACTTTCGGACGGGCGGAGCCTTGACGATATAGGAGCGGTTGGGATTTTTAATGAGTTTCGGCGATATGTTGTTCAGGGTAAAGGTGTAACCGATGCGATTGATAATTGGCAAAGGAAGATCGACTATCGATATTGGGAAGCCAGGCTTAAGGAGAGTTTTCGTTTTGAGTCTGTTCGCAGGGTCGCTGACCGGCGTTTTCGTGCGGCAGAATATTTCATGAAACAGCTTAGAGTAGAGAACATGGCAAAGGACCTTGAAGAAGTTGTACTTGAATCGCTGGAAAAGTGATAACGATACCCTTAAGGGTAGTAAATTCCCGCAAGTAAGGCTGTAACTTGTTTTTCTAAAGGCGCTTGCCCGCGAACAAACGGGAAATATTAACTGAGAGCACTATATATCGATTAAAGAGGCAGATCAATGGAACATAAACCTGTACGTGCAATTTTTCCAGGTTCTTTCGATCCGATCACAAACGGTCATCTGGATGTGATCCAGCGAGGTGTCAAGCTTTTCGACCAGCTTATAGTAGCGGTGGGACAGAATCCGACAAAGAATGAATTGTTCAGCCTCGATGAGCGTGTAGAAATGATCACGGAACTTGTGAAAGACATGCCAAGGGTTATTGTGGAGAGCTATGAGTGCCTTACGGTCAAGTTTGCAGCCGAAAAGAAGGTAGACGTAATGCTGAGGGGTTTGCGTAACCTGACGGATGTTCAATACGAATTTCAATTAGCAATGACCAACCGTTCTGTTGCCGGTATCGAGACGATATTTGTGATGACGAGCGAAGAGTACGGATTTGTTAATTCGACGATGGTGCGTGAGGTGGCACTTTTGGGTGGTGATGTCAGCAAGCTTATCCCTCCTTTCGTTTACGAAAAGATAAAGAAGCGTCTTAGCAAAAAGCAGTAAGAACGTGTGGTTTTATCATCGAGTTCCAAATATCTCGAATGGTTTTTTTATAACCGGCAGGGTCGTTTCTGCGATAGTCGGGTCCTCGAGATTTCCTTTTACCTCAACCTGCATGACCGCCGAGCCAATCACACTGGCCAGCGTTTCGAGAAATGAAGGTTTTAAAGTTTTCTTTCCGCCATAAGCGGTCAGGACCAGATCTATCTGGCGGTTTTGCATATTTATCTTGCCGCTGCCCAACAAAACGGTTGAGGGGCCAAACATCTGGACTTTCTCCAGATCGATCATACTTCCTTTTAAGTAGCTCTCTGCTGTTATCTCATTGAAAATAAAGTCGGTAGGATTGTCTAATTGTACGGTAGTTACGATCTTGCCGAACAAGGATCGTCTTGCAAAAGCCATGTCTTTTATACCGATACTTATTCGACCTATCGTGGAATCGGTTTTGCCCAGAATCCCTGAGATTCCCAGAGACCCACTTACAATTCCCTGAGAATAATCATTTTGTTCGGATTCGTCAGATTGATTGGCAGAAACTATCCCATTTAGATCAACGTCGCAGAATGATGTTTTCAGTTTATAGGCAATGCCCTGGCCGGGCAACAGTGTAAGCCGGCAATCACCGATTACCCTTCCCCCATAAGTGTCAGCGAGAAATTCATTACTCGATATTGTTCCCCCGACCGGGTCGTATATAATATCTGCCTTTATATCATTTATCGAACGGTCCAGAAGTGTGAAATGCTCTGCCTGGAGGTTTCCGCTGCCTTGCATAAGACCGTGGCCGATCTTGTAGAGGGCTTTGGCAGAGAGAACAGCATCGAGGTCTTTGACAGCACCTGCGTTTGCTGAAGCAAATTTCCTGAGAGCAATATTGCCGATTATATCTACCCATTTGCTATCGCTGCTGTCTGTATAAAACTTTAGTTTTTCTATATCGAAGTCGACATATCCCTGCGGTGTAAAATTATCGTAGGATAACAGGCTGTCGGCGCCCATCGCATTTTTAAATCTCTTGTCGAAAAACAGATTTGTTGCTTTTGCAGTCAAATCACCACTGTAAGTATTATTGGAATTACGTGCGATCGTTCCATTGAGAGCAATGCTTTCAATCTTGTTCGGGTCAGAGGCTATTTTATTTTGACTTCTGATATTTTTTAATAGAATGTTTTCTTTTGTTATGGTGACTTCGCCCGTAACGTTTTTTAGAGGGAACGCAAATGCTTTTGGGCTCATATCTACCGACTTGCAGTCGATGACTATTTCATTAGCCGGAAATTCCTCTCTGGGATTTACGCTGATGTTTGCGTGAGCATCGATCGTTCCGGTCGGTCTCAGATCGGAAACGATCTTCAGAGCCTGAGGTGGTAACGCATCAAGCCAGTTTTTCTTTAGCTCAAGTTGTTTTGCCTGAATAGATAAACAGAAAGCAGTTTCGGGGTTTGCGTCAGTGTCGGGCCATACCTTTCCTGAAACCTGTATTTCACTGTTTCCATTATATCCGACGATTTTCCGCAATATTGTTACATCAGGCGTAAGAACTGCGTCAACTGTAACGTCGGTCAATGGTAATGGGAATTTTTCATATGTGAGCGATGCGTCCACGATGTTAACGTCAGCGATATAATCGACAAGCCTTTTGCCTACCTGATTGGAAAACACTTTTATGCTTACATCAGTTGTTACGTCCAGACTGAACTGTTCGTAAAACCGGCGTTGACGCGAGGGAAGTGCATCCATCAGTTCTGAATCCAGGGGGATGTCATTGGCCTCTATTTTTATGTCGAATTGGGGCCTCTCAGTGTTTGTTTTCGTAACCTCACCATTCACTTCGATACGACTGTTTTGACGGGTGGAGCTAAGATGGTTAATCGTGAAGGTGCCCGGTTCAACTGTGATATTTCCTTTAAGATTATCAAGCAGGTATGGGAAATGCTGGTATATTGCTTTGGCATCTACAAAGTCAACGGTGAGGTACGTGTCTTTTTTTTCTCCGGGCTCGCGCCACATCCTGTAATTGATCTTCGCTATCCCGCTGGGCGTAAATGTACTCCAGATGAATTGCTGATCGCTATTCATCGCCTTATAGAGGCCTTTGTCGAGACTCATGTTGTCGCTTGTAACAGTCATGTCAAACCCGATTCCCTTGTCGGTGCTTTTCGAATGACCGTTTATCTGAAGATCGACATCTCCATGTTTGCATTCGAGATTATCCAGGAAGATGTCGGTTTCATCCAGCCTGAGCTTTCCTGTCATATTGTTTAAGGGGTATGGGAATCTGGTATAGAGGATTGAGATGTCTCTGCATGTTACGTTTGCGGACCATTTGCTTCCATGAATATCGTCAAAACTTCCGGCAGCCTTAAAGGACAGGTCACCTAATCCGTCCGGTTGATAAAGCTGAAGAAAGGCTCTTAATTTTGGCCCCAATTTTTCGAGGGCACCGCTGTTGTATATCAACGCATTTGGTCTCGGATCAGCACTTAGTACCATATTCCGAAGACTTGCCTCAACTTCGTACTCCGGATTACGGCGGTAATTCTTTACTGTTCCGTTGATCAATATGTCAGCATCTTGTCCGACTTTACTTGTAAGTTTTTTGATACGTATTGTGTCTTCATCGTAATCGATATTCATTACTACATCAGTCATATCCCATGCATTTCCAAGGACAGGAAATGCGAAAGAGGACAGTTGCTCGCTAGTCAATGTTACGCTTGACTGTTTGCCCCTGATCCACTTTCCTCCTATTCGGCAATAGCCTGGTCCATTTTCTTCGTGCGTCTGGACCGAAAACCCGTAAGTATTATTTTTGCCCACCTGGGCGATAAAGCCAACGAAAACGGGTATTTTGCAGATCTCTTTGGAATCGTTTTGTGTTTTCGTATAAAGGTTTATACTGCCTCTATCCAGATGGAGTGCCGGCAAGGGATTTTTCGCTTTTGCCGAACTCCCTATTTGCAAGGCAGAAAAATTCCAGCTCTTTTGCTCCGTATCGTATTGAACATTGATCGTAAAATCTTTTACTGTAAGACTCTTTAGACGCGGATTAAGCTTGAGAAAGCTTGTTCGCGAGAAAACAGCCTCAACCTTATCTGCCTGGATAATCGTACCAGCTTCAGATTCATCCAGACAGGTGCCGATCTGAAGGTCCTTCATTACGACAAGGCCGTCGAGTTGAAATTTGATGTCTCCGATGGTGACCTGCGCGCCTGTGAGATGCTCGATCTGCCTTCGTGTAAGAGGTTTTAGTATTTTGTTTCCGACAAGCTCGTAGATTCCCCACAGCAAAAGCAGGAGAAGGATGACTACCTTGAGGCGGGGCAGAATCTTTTTGCTGAGATGACACATTCTTTTGATAATCGGCGATATCATAGTATACCCTTTAAGGGTAGTAAATTCTCGCGAGCAAAGCCATAAGTTATAATTGCAAAGTTACTTAGCCGCGGAAAACGGGAAATTTCAATTATGATCAGTTTAATAGCAACGTTTATCTGTTAATGGCTTTGTCTGCGATATCGCGTCTGCAATAAGCACCGTCAAATGAGATCGCGTCAACTGCCTGATAAGCTTTGGCTTTTGCATCTGCAATAGTATCTCCGAGGGCAGTTACTCCCAGGACGCGACCACCGGCAGTGACAATGTCACCGTCTTTTTCAGCAGTTCCGGCATGAAAAACCATCACGTCTTTAAGTTTTGCAGCATCGTCAAGGCCTGTAATAATCTTTCCGTTTTCGTAGTCACCCGGATATCCGCCGGAAGCAACGACTACGCAGACTGCCGGACGCGAGTCCCATTCAAGTGTGATTTTGTCAAGGCGACCTTCGCAGACTGCGAGCATAACATCAAGCAAATCGCTCTTTAACCGCATAAGGATGGGCTGAGTTTCGGGATCTCCAAATCTAACGTTGAACTCCAGCGTTCTCGGTCCCCCTTTGGTCACCATAATGCCAGCGTACAGTATTCCCCTATAGGCGGTCCCATTGCGATTCATGCCGTCTACCGTGGGAACGAGTATGTCGGCAACGATCTGATCCATCAAGGCATCCGTAACAACAGGTGCCGGGCTGTACGCTCCCATCCCACCGGTATTGGGTCCGGTGTCACCTTCGCCGATCGGTTTATGGTCCTGCGAACTTTCCATAACGTAGATACTCTTGCCATCGACAAAAGCCAGAATGGAAGCCTCTTCGCCGAGCAATTTTTCTTCAACAACCACAGTTGCGCCTGCATCGCCAAACAGATTGTCGCACATTATCTTTTCGGTTACCAGTATCGCTTCGGAAGGCTCGTCACATACGAAAACACCCTTGCCTTTGGCCAGGCCTGCAGCTTTTACCACGACAGCTTCGTCGCGGCTTGCGATGTATACTTTTGCATCTTCAAAACTGGTGAATATTCTGCTTTCGGCGGTTGGTATGGAATTGGCTCTCATAATTTCCTTGGCGAAGGCCTTGTCGGCTTCAAGTTGAGCAGCCGGTCCGCTTGGTCCGAAGGCCTTTATGCCTGCAATTTCAAATGAATCTACAGCACCGGCGGCGAGGGGGTCTTCGGGACCGATGATCGCGAGTTCTACATCGTTATCTTTCGCGAAATCAACCAGTCCCTTTATATCGTCGACACCTATGTCGATATTTTTTCCATGCAAAGCCGTGCCCGGATTGCCCGGTGCGATAAACAGCTTGTCCAGCTTCTTTGACTGTGAAAGTTTCCATGCGATAGCATGTTCTCTTCCGCCGTTGCCAACTAATAGTACGTTCATGTTAATCCCTTTTCAAAACAAGCTTTTTCACAATACCGTTCAAATGTTCGTGCGATTGTATCCGCTTTCGTATGAAAATGACAGAACCAAAATACCGCCGATATTACGAAAATAATCAATTTTTGTCGTCTCTGAAAGCACAAATTCAGGAATTTCGGGCTTTTTGCAGTTCTATCTGGAGGACGTTTATATCTGCAGGGGTTATTCCGCCTATTCGCCCTGCCTGTGCTAATGTGTCCGGTCTGAATTCGGAGAGTTTGGCCTTTGCCTCGTTGCTGAGATGTTTTATCGCATTGTAATCGATGTTTTCGGGCAATTTGACATTTTCCAGTTTCCTAAAACTTTCGATCTGCCTGATCTGGCGCTTCAGGTATCCTTCGTAGCGAGCATCAATGGCGGCAGCGGCCAGTACGTCGGAGGAAAGCTGCATCTCTTTGATGTTTTTTTCGTCAGCGAGATTATCCGCAAGAGGATTGCCGGTCTGCTTTAGCTGATGCCACAGGGTAAGGCCGGCCTCTCGTGTACTCTTTAGATATTTTTCCAGGTCGGCAAGTTTTTTGATCTTGGTGTTGAATCGGTTCCAGCGTTCGTCATCGACCAGGCCGATCCGGTGGCCTATTGCCGT
>VRUF01000042.1:0-11376 GCA_019456245.1 Planctomycetota bacterium
GTCTGGTGGAAGGGTTTTGGCTTAAGATGACCTCTAAAATATTTCCAAACCTGCTAAAGAGAGCTACTTAAACCATGTGGCGATGTTAAATATGCTCTTTTTGACGGGCCTCTTGAGTTCGACCGGGTTTGTGCTTTTTTTCATGTCCTGACTCTTGCAGAAATTGTCCTGGCCGGTTTCGAGTGCCCTTGTAAAACCATATGCTACTCCGTCGGCAGAGGTGAATATGGGCTTGCTCTTGATGTGATCTTTCTTGCGGAACTTGCCGGTTATCGTCGCATAGTACCACTTATACGGAAACTCATGCGTCTTAAGCCCCGGCTGGGTTTTCGTCAAATCGATATTGTGCGCATTGGCAAGATTGTGCTGGGTTGCGCTGAGCGTAATATCGCGGGAAAAATAGTTCTCTACGTAGAGGTTAGCTGCCGACGGGACATGGCCCATTTGCGAAGTATCCCAGTTTGGAGGAATATACGAATCCAAAAGCGTAAGATGCACGCCCGCACCTGTCGCCTTTGCAATCTCCTCTCCGGCAATCGTCGCCGCCCAGGTACCGGCAGAATGGGCAATAATATGTACGTGCTCCAGCCTTGCAGGTTCCGGCAGCATTGCAAGGAACGCCTTTACAAGACGCGGTGCCGCAATATCGCGCGAATAACGAACGGCATCGACCGGATTAAGAACAATCGCTCCGGCCTTCCAGTCAAAATAACAGCAAACCCACTCGTTCGGATCGACCTTATCACATATCGCGCCGGCAATGTCAGCAGGCCAGTCCTTGGCACCCTTATCGATCCATCCATGCGTTACAATCACCGCACGTGTAACACTTACAGGCACAGTAACACCAGCATCGATAATAACATTCGGATCGGTCGCTATCCTGGAATCAGGCGTGGCGATAATATACTGTGTAAAATAATTACCCGGATCGCGAATACACAAAAGCCCAACCCGATCGGCGGTTACCGTAACAGCACCGTCAAGTTCCTTGTTCATCTTGCTCGACCGAAGAAGCTTGATAATGTTCTCACGCACCTTCTGTTTATTACCACTACCGGCGTTTACTGGAAAAACAACAAACAAAAACAGCAAGCACAAAACTACTTTACGTCTTAAAAACTGCATCTTATAAACCTCTATTTCTTTTTGCGTTCGATTTCGGCCCTTGCTCTTAGTCCATTATCTTCGAATGTTAACCCCAAATTCACGCTGTTGATCCGGCGCATTATTTCGGGCAGTTCTTCAGGCATCTTCGGTTGGCCTGGATGGCCAAATACCGTCGATTCCATTGTTTTGAATTTTTCGTTCCAGACATATTTGCCACCGCCAGGACATACCAGCCGCATCTGCCAGAAGCGCCGATGGAAAACAACCGGATCGGTCTGAGCATACCGCCTGCGCCATTCGTTTAGTATCTGGATATTTGCCCAGGATCTGCTCTGCAGCGTAATATTTATATTTTCACGAAAAACCGTCTGCAGCGTTTCGAGGACCGCACTTTTCGCCTGAATCGCCATGCTTTCGCCAATCCACGGTTTTCCCTTAATTTTAACTGTCTTGCCTTTTTCGAGAGCTTTTTCGTGGGCGACGGCACGGGTAAGCGAACGTTTTATGATGCCCTCATTCAACGTGACCAAAAGCGATTTACCAGTTACCGCATAATAAAGGGCCGGTTCAACCATCCCTTCGGGCATACTGGTTTTTGCAGCTTCGGAGGGTGATATTTTGACATAGCTTTTTTCTTCATGGGTGGCTGTCTCCCATGCGGTCATACCCGGTGCAGTCTGTTCAATAAACGCCCGCAAGGCAACAAGAAAGCCCGTAACTTTCAACGGACTGGAGACGTCGATATGCAGAGCGATGGGAAGTCGTCCATAATTTCTCTCAAGGAACTGCTGCATTTTTTGTGCTCCTTCTTTCTTACCTATCTCAGCAAGCTCATCCCAGAACGGATCCTCTTCGGAATAAAAGGCGATCCAGTCGCCAGCCCAATCCAGTGCGTTGGCCCCTATGTTCGGTGCCATCATTGACGCAAAATTGGAGTATTGCTTCGCTATCGGTGACTCCTTGTCCATGGCCATCACAAAATGGAGCCTTGAACTGTCATGCCTGTCGCCTGCATCCTGAGTTATCTTCGTTTGGCCGGTAACTGCCATGAACTGCCTGTATTCACTCGATGCTATCAGTGGACGAACCGTTACATCTGCGGCAAGCTTGCCGCCGGCGACAACGAAACGTACCGCTATCGGGTCAAAAAACTGCCGCCATCGGCGCTGATAATTTCTGCGGAACTGCTCATAGGCATCTCTCTCCGGTTTGGTTACCTTCTGCAGGTTTAACTCTGCGATCGGCGTCATAAATTCCAGGTTGCCATACACCGACGAACTTATACCGCCTGCGGTAAGGAAAATGTCGCCTGCTCCATGTATAGGTTTATCGAGGATGAGCCTTGCCGGCTTTACATTTGCCGCCTTCAACTCGTCAAGATGCCTTGCCTGCAATTGAGCCATCACCGCGCCTGCGCGCAGTCTGCGAGAAGCTGCAATACGCCATTTCGGAGAGCACCATTTTCGGATCGCCGCATCCGTTAGCACCAGCAGTGCCGTTTCCTGATCGTCGCCAAGTTTATACCTATCTCTAAAAAACGTATACTCGTCCAGAGAATCCATCGTTGGGATTCGGCCTTTGCCGGCCTTGACTATCTGTTCGAGTTGAAACAGCGAATTGGTCACGACGACAACCTTGCCTATCGTCGCCATATACGAACAAACCATCCTGTCCGGCGAAACTACTCCCTTGTACGCGACGCCGGCAACGATGCCGCTGACCTTTTTTGCGCCCGGTATACTCTTTAAAGCCTCTTTTTGATTACCTGCAATGTGGTTTCTTACCAGCTTAGGGCTTCTTGCACCGAAAAGCACCGCCTTGTCCGAACCTGTCGGAAGATACGGATCGGAACCCGTATAAGCTACCCTGGCAATTGTCGTAGGACCGAATATACGCACCATCCTGTCGAGTGAAATACAAAGTTGTCTTTCATACCTGATCTTTATCTCGGCATTTTCGGCTCGCGGAACCGCCAACCTTAAAAACGGGGCACTGCTCTCTTCCAATTCGTCAAGCACGGTTATCATCTTTTTAAAAGTCGGGAAGAAAACCGCGTACTGATCGGCAGGTATTAAACGTGCCAGCGGATCTTTGGCGGGGTTTTTGCCGGCTATCAGCGGTGACCAGTCTATCTCGGTGATAGTAACTCCTTCGATGGAATTAACATCGACCAAGTCGGCTTGGGCGGATGTAACGCGAAGCTGACGGTCAAGCTGAAGGTTTTCACTGATCGCCCTACCGCCGCTGAACATTGCGAATGTTCGCTGAAGCTGGGATTGCCTGGCCGGCCTTGTACGCCCGTCATTTGCATCATCCTTTGCTTTACCCTCCCGGGCGATCTGTGTCTGGCGTATCTGATGCCGATACCATGCCGCGCCTGCGCCTCTTAAACGCAAAAGCCTCTCGTAATGATTCTCCTTTGTATCGAGGAAATTCTTTCTGGCCGCTTCCTGGTCCTGCTCGATTCTGTCAAGCGAAAACTCCAAACGTTCCATGCCTGAAAAATCCGCCTTTGGTACATACAAGATACCGGAAGGGGTGCCGGGCATGGTTGTGCGGATCGCCATAAAGGTGTCCGATATAAGGCTCGATATGGGCTGTCTTATGTTCCAGTTGCGGGATCTGCGTCCCGGCTCATACCTTAGATATATTTCTTCGGCGTTGCTTCCTACGGCATAGGGCTGAACATACTTTTCCATATTCGAACGCATTGACCGGTCAATCTTCTTCAGCGATTCGTCAACCGAAATCGACGCGGGTAATTTGCCGTTTTCAATCTTGAGTTTGTTTAACGAAACATAATAGTAAACATCATCACCAAAAGCACTGGGAACCATTCCAAATGCACATAATACAAATACCATCAATACAAATTTCTTAACCATTTCCATTTCCTTTCACTCTTCGATACCCATTTGGGCAAATGCCATCTTGCGGAGTTTCATTATATCCAACTTGCCGGAACCTAAAACCGGCATCTTATCTATCTTTATATAATTGCTTCGGCGCGGCTTCCATATATTCGGCAAATCGCTATTTGTAATAATTTCATGCAGTTTTTCGGGACCGCCCGCTTCCTGAAGGTACAGGACTACAAGCTCTTCGCCCTTTTTTTCATCGGGAACGCCGGTGACCGCCACGATATGTTCATGCGTGGCAAGTCCCTTGAGGTAAGCTTCCTCTATGCCAACGTGCGGAACCATCTCCCCGCCTATTTTGCTGAAACGGCTGAGCCGATCCTTTATAGTTACAAAACCATCCTCGTCGATACTGGCAACATCACCGGTATCGTACCAGCCGTCACGGAGCACTTTCTTTGTCATCTCGGGCATATCAAGATAACCAGCCATTACGTTAGGTCCTTTGATCTTGAGCAGACCCACCTGGTCAACATCGAGAAGTTCGCCGGTCTCGAGGTCGACGACCTTAGCTGCGACACCGGGTAAAGGATGCCCGACAGTACCGGGCTTGGCACCTGTCTGAAAAACCCCTTCGATTTCTATATTCGGAACATTCAGCGTTGCAACTGGAGAAAGCTCTGTGGCGCCGTAACCTTCGAGCAATTTTATCCCGAATTTTTTCTCGAACGAATCCATCAGCTTCTGCTTTAGCTTTTCGGCACCGGCGACTACCTGGCGAAAACTAGCAAAATCTTCTCTGTCAATGCGTCTGATATATCCTATAAGAAAGGTCGGCGGGGCAAAAAGCAAAGTCGATTTGTTCTTACGGACACACTCGCCTACGGTTTTGGCATCGATTGGATTTGCGATATATGTCGCCGACACTCCCGACGTGATCGGAAGCCACAATGTGCACGTAAATCCGAGGCTATGGAAAAACGGCAGAACCGCGCAAAGGTCATCATTGGTCTGAACCCTGAACACCAATCGCATACATTCGACATTTGACAGGATATTGTGATGGGTAAGCATTACACCTTTGGGATTGCCTGTACTGCCCGATGAAAAAATGATCGTAGCGATCTCGTCACCGCAGTTGCTTTTTGCGCATGCAAGCAGCTTTTTAGGGACAAATCTCGCCTTCAGAAATGCGCTAAACTTATCCATCGATCCGATCTGCTTGATAATATCTTCAATAAATACCAATCCCTTTATTTCTTCGGTTATTTTCGCCTTCTCAAGAAAAGCTCGCGAAGATATGACACATTTGATGTCACATTGGGCGATCGAAGATGCGCGCAGATGAGGCGAAACGGTATAATTAAGATTGACGGAAATTTTGTTCAGCAATGCAACGGCAATATTGGCGAGTACGCCTCCGGCAGAAGGCGGCAGAAGTATTCCCACGCACCGATGTTCGCTGGTTAAACTTTTAAGCTTTTCACTAACAGCAAACGCAGCGGTAAGGGTCTGTCCATACCTTAACCGCTTTGAGGTGCTGTCGGCAATACAATGCCTTCTCCAATGTTTACGGGCAGAACTGATGAAAGACTCTCCCAGCGATCTTCTGTTTCGCTTAAGTTGCTCAAAATAATCGCACGAAAGCTCCATTACCCCCAGGCGAATTGCACTGGAGGTCGAATGCGGCGGCATCGGCTTTCCGAAATGAACGGAGACGGGGTATGGAAACTTTTTGGGCAGTCCCGCCAGCAATTTGCCCCTGTAATAGCTGAAGATACTGCCCCATGCACCGCCGATATACGCTGGAACTATCGAATAATCCGTACCCTTGATGATCCGCTGATAGCCGCCCTTAAACGCCAGCAGCATACCGTGCCGCGTGATCGCTCCCTCTGCGAATATGCACACGATGTCGCCTTCGTCCATCGCCGCCCTTGCCTCTCTAAACGATGCGATAAGCTTCTTGGGGCTGTCTTTCGGTGAGATCGGAATCACTTTCATCAGCTTGAATACCCATCTTAGCCAGTGCCCTTCGTATATCGCCTTGTCCATTACGAAACGGATGCGGCGCTGCTGGGTGGCGCTTAGGATCACGGCATCGGCCCAGGAAACATGGTTCGATACCAGAAGTACCCCTCCATCCTCAGGGACGTTCTCTAATCCCTTGATCTTGATCTTGTAGCATATCCGCGTAAGCAGCAGTACAAGAAAACGTACCAGAAAGTCCGGCAAAAGCACTACCGTAATTACGGTCAGAACCAGCGTCATAACGCTAAGGATGATGAATAATTGCTGCGAAGTTACTTCGAAAACATTAGTAAACAGAATGATCAACCCGGATGCACAAAGTACCCCAACCCACCCCAGGAAACCCGATGCGGCAAGGATCCGTCCCCGTTTTTCGGCTGGGCTGCGGAGTTGTATGAAAGCGTGGATCGGAACGACGAACAAACCGGCGGAAATTCCCATGAGCAATATCATTATTACCGCCATAGATTTGGACTCGCCGATAAACCCCAGCAAAAACGATGTCACCGTAAGTCCTATCGCGCCCATGGGAATCAAACCCGGTTCGACCTTTCGTCCGCTTATCTTGCCAGCAATGAAAGAACCGATTCCGATACCTACCGCGACGACCACAAAAAGCCTGCCGCTGCGCATCTGGTTAAGTTCAAAAACACTCATACCGTACGGGATCAGATTGTTGTAAATAAATGCAGCGAGCAGCATAAAATACGCCGACGCGAACACCGCCAGCAAAAGATCCCTGTCTTTGCGTATCCCGGTAAGCGTGCGATATATGTCACGCACGAAAAAGAGCGATGCTTTGCTTTTCGAGCCCATTACAGGCGTCTTTTTAACGAAAAGGCTCGTGACAAAACCGGCAATCGCTATCACCAGGCAGGCAAGTGTAACTATCGCATAGTGACCGTCGCTGATCTCGGCGAGGGCAAGCCCGAACGCCGTTCCGCCGACTATTGCGAGATAGGTACAACCTTCGAGAAAACCGTTCGCCTTGGAAAGCTGGTTGCTGCGGACAAGTTCGGGCACGATGCCGTACTTCGACGGGCCGAAAAACGCACTCTGCATCGCCATCGCAAACAAAACCGCATAAAGAGCATAGCGACTGGCAAACGCAAACGCGATGCAGGCGGCAAGCATCACCAGTATCTCGGCGACTTTTACAAAAACGACGATAGTTCGCTTGCTGAAACAGTCGGCAAGGGTGCCTGCAAACGCCGTAAAAAGCAAAAACGGCACAACAAACCATATACCGGCGATGGCTATTACATTGCTGACGGATTCAGGATCAAGATCTGCCGTAAGAAACATAATAAGCAGAAGCTTGAAAACGTTATCATTAAACGCGCCAAGAAACTGGGTAACATTAAGAAACCCAAAAGACCGGCCCAATCTCGTATCCAAAGCACTCATAAAAATTCAAATCTCCAAATAAAACCAACAAGCAGTCTAACACAAAAAACTCATCTTTCCATCACGTTTTTACACTTTGCTTACGTTGCTTGAAAAGACCGAATATCATACTGCCTATACTTACAAAAAAGCCCAAAAGACTTAATGAATAATAGTTCAACACGGATGTTATATTGTTGTACTCTACAGTACATTTCCCATAAAGCATATAATACCCATGAGATAGCGGGCATCAAAAGCGGCCAAGCCAGCACAGATGGTAGTATGCGATCTAATAAACGTATCAGGAAATACGCAAAAAAGAAAACACCAGACACAGCTATAATCAGTTCCGGCTTTCCAATAAACATATCCATCTTTTTACGTTCCTTCCAGAAACTGGGTGTATCAACTTACAGGCTACTCTTGTTTTTTTCAAGTTCTTCATCAGTTAGCGGCTGGTGCTTTCTTATCTCAAGTGCCGATCTTCGCTGTTTGTCATTAGGTTCTGGAATCTCTATCACCTGTTCTGTAACATCTATTTGCTGAAAATCCTTGTAATAGCTCAGACTTTCCTTGTTCCATACTGATACAACCCTGTCCAGGCCAAGTTTTTCTTTAAGGGCACTGAGCTCTTTCGGATAATATACCCAAAGATAATAGTGTGCAGATTCTGTCCCAAAAGCCTGACGATGCAATGTATTCTGAGTTCTTTCGATACTTTTTTTCAGTCTTTCTGCTTTTTTATCATCACCGTCTGCTTTGGCCTGTTCTATTTTTCGGGTTAAATCATCGATTATCGCTTCATGCTGTTTGCTGCCTACAAAAGCTATCGCCAGTGAACGTGAATCATAAACTCCGATTTTGGGCTTGTTCGCCGGGTCAACTGCGGTAACTTTCACTTTAATCGCACCAACCGTTGTAGTTTTGGCAATGTTGTGCATTTGCCCTACCATAACACAGGCATTGCTTTCTACAGCAAACAGCTTTGCACCTGATAAATAAGCGTCAAACTCCATACGAGCAATTTCTTTGCCGCTGAAGCTGTATGCTACTAATTCTGTGCATATTTGTGACGAGGTACTCTTTATATAACTTATAAAGACATAATCATCACTTGAGTCTATGGTAAATGTCGGCGGTGCTCCATTAAGATTGCCAATTTGTTCATCCCATTTTACATTAAGATCGCTATCAAGCGATGTTATTTGGTAGTATTGGTTCTTCTTATTCGAAGTTCCTATTGCACATCCCTGGGGCTGCTGCTGTTTTTCATTTTCCAGGGATGGTATTTTGGTTATATCTGAGTTCATGTATGCCACAAAAACACCCGAATTCGAGGTTGATATTTTGGGAAAATTAAAGGTTCCGACTCCCGTTTGAAAAATCTTTTCGTCAATAAACCTGCCGTTGAAATCGAATTTTGACACAACTATTCCAGCCGGTGACTTCAAACCAAACTTAGACTCAGTTTCCCCAAAAAGGCCTACTGTATATATTCCCTGTCCTTCGACAACAGCCATGTCGGTAACAAAATACGTCTCATTTTTCTTGCAATCCTTTATCAACGAAAACCAAAGCACCTTGTTTGCTTTTGTCGTCTTGAACAAACCTTTACTGCCGCAATAATAAATATCTTTACCTAGAACGATAGATTTTGTCAGAGAAACAACAGTTCGATAATTTGAGCTTAAGTCTGGAGTTTGGTAAATTGTGACTTTTTCAATCTCATGCAGAGGATTTGGCGGCTGATTTCTTTCGCTGAACTCGCGGAAATTCCCTACCATAACCATACTGCTGTATTTAGTTTCATATACAGCCGTTATATTCCTGATAACGGCGACCATGCCCGTCAGATGCCAGAAATCCGGAGCGTCCCCAATATGCCTGCTTATAAACTTTCCGTCCCTGCTGAATTTCCCCGAATATATTTGCCTGTCGGGCTCTTTTCTGTCGACATAGCTTACCCCGGCAAATTCAATTTCATTTTCATTATTGGTCCAGATATTCTCGATGGACACAGACTTTCCATCTTCAAAAACAACATCCTTCTCCCATTCGGTTGTAATTATCATTTGCTGACCTGCCAGAGCTTCCGGCACAGCGATCAAACCCATCACCATAAAAACAGCATACATCACAATAGAATTTAATAATAGTTTTTTCATTTCAGATCCTTTGATAAACCAAGATAATTATTAATCTCATTGAAGACTTTATTTTTTAATTCTTCCTTTTCGTTGAATAGCTCGTGCTTTGCTCCCTTTATCATTACGCATTTTGTGTTTTTGAATTTCTTTTCCAAAAACTTTGTGTTGTACCGCCAGTCTACCGTGCTGTCCTTGTCCCCCTGCACGATCAGGATTTCCTTCTCCGATGTCGAAAGCTGCTCGATCTTTGCATTCCATTTCTCCAGCGACCTTACCCATAAAAGCGGTACCCGCTGGATGTGCAGAAAATCCTTTTTGCTGTTAAACTCCAGAAACTGTTTATCCGATGTGTTCCTGCGAACGATCCGCTTGACATCCTTCTTAAAAAACCAGTACAACCGGTAAGTCGCCTGAGCCTTTTTCCACTGGACGGGCCGAACAAGCGGCGCACAAAGCACTACCTTGTCAAAAAAATCTTCCTGATTGTCAAGCAACTGCTGGATAACAGGACACGCCCCGTGACTGAAGGCTATAATATGGTAAGGCCCTTCGGTTTTCGCCTTAAGCACCTCCTTAAAATCATCGAGCACATCGCTGTACTTTTCAAAATCATCGATCCCCCCTCTTAGCCCTGTCGACAAGCCATGCCCCGGCATATCATAGGCACAAACCGCATAGCCCTGACTCAGCAGATACTGGATGATATGGTTTAGCTGGCCGCAGTGATTCAGATACCCGTGCATCAAGACGACGGTCCCTTTACTGACGGCGGGCTTGTAAATATGAGCGGCGATGTCAAAGCCCTGCGATTTAAACGTGCCGAACAGATGCTCTGCGCCCTCAATCCCATCTTCCGGCGAAAGCCCGAAATAATCGAAATAATAGCGAATGCTTTCCGGATACTCCGCAGGCGTACTATCTGCCAAAGACGTCATATCCGCCTGAATCTCATTTAGATCAAATTTATGTTCCATAGTGCCCCTGCCTGCCACGCAACTGTAAAGAAAAAACACCCCGACCGTCACAATTATAAACCCCAACAAACACTTTATCTTCCATAATCTCGTCATTTTTCATCAATTCCTACATTAGTTTTACATTTCTTCGCCTGGACACTAAACAACAGCCTTAATGTATTCCTTTTCACAGTTCAAGTGGCCATATCTTCCTAAACCTTTGAAACCATGGGTTTTATCCAATCCAAATCGTATCGCATAACAAACTGCAAACGCCGTAACGCCGCCAATTACACCTCCCAGATGCGATATCGCAACTGGCAAACCCATCATTCCAAAATGCATAAACTCCAGGAACATATGCCCGCTATAAGCCTCATACAAAGACTTGCCCAAAACAACAAGCAGTGAAATCAAACCAAACCATCTGCCTGCCCTGTCTGTGTCCTTTGACCTTATCATCTCCAACGCACAAACCGCCATCAGTCCATGATCGATCCCGGAAAGCCCGCAATACCCAACTGCTGTGGAATAAGGAAGCACTAGCATAACAGCCAGCATTGAAAATACTGCCGCAGCTGCAACATAAACCGTTCGCCCGGAAAAAGTTTTCGCTTCCAACTGGTTATACAGCATCAAAAACGCGATGCCGTCCAGCAAAAGATGATATAAACTTACATGCACAAACGGATGCGTCACGATCCGCCACACCTGCCCGTTTAGGATATTTGAAGGCACAAAGATCATCGATTCGAACATCCCGCCGAATAACAACGGAACATTAACAACGGCAAGGATCGCTGTATAAAATATGATTTCATTTCGTTTCATGTTTCTGATCCTGAAAAATGCCGGTGACGGGTATTCGCCACCGGCCAATTACCT
>VRUF01000042.1:11386-15854 GCA_019456245.1 Planctomycetota bacterium
CGCTCTTCCGATCTCAATTACCTCCGATTTCCTATTTCCTGCCACGCTTTCTGCGACAAATCCAATACACGCCAGCCAAAAACAGAGGACCAACAGGACCCGAACCAACGCCCGGAGAACGACGATTATTAAACATTGGCTGATTTCTCTGCGAATTCTTCCGGCTGTTATCAACACGGTAGCTCTTTACCGGCTGATTCGCTTTTCGCTGCTGTGCTTTGCGCTCAGTATTTACTCTGTCAGCATTTTTCCGTTGGATAGCTTGCTCTTCCATCTCGACCACCGAAACAACAAGCATTGAAGTGTAATCGGTAACCAGTGAATACTCCTTGCCCAAAGCAACAACCTTTTTACGTAAGCTCGTCTTATCTCCGTTATCACGAATTTCCTGCATGATATTTTCGATCTTTGACAATGCCCACATCCGCTCAAGTTCCGGGTTGTCGGTATCTGACTCGGGCAGATATGCGCTGCATTTCCAGGACCGATCCACGCCGGATATTTTAGCTGTTAACTCAAGCTCAACTTCTCCGACACCGTCAAACTGACCAAACATAATCAACTGCTGTCCCTGGTAGAGATTGCCAGGCTTTTGAGGGGTAAGATTCTTAACTTTTTCGCCGTGAAACTTAAATTCGACATCATGCAGATTTTCAAAAAGTATCTTAGATTCCGCCTGGACTATCCTTCCAATAATATCGTCACCGGTAGAGATATTCATCGCAAAGCCGCCGGATTCCAGGGCAAGCCTGTCCATCAATGGCTGATTTGCGCTATTTCCAATTATAAACGTAAACAGCCGCAGATCATATTGTTTAAGTAAATTGATAAAGTGCCTGTGCTCTGTCTTGCCAACGTTGGCAACGCCGTCTGTCACTAGAATAATACCCGTCGTACGATCATCGTCCAGTTTGTCGTATGCCATTTTCAGCCCGGCAAAAAGGTTCGTACCGCCACCGGAGGTTATCTTCTTTACCTGCCTGAGAGTGCTCTGGACATTCGCCGGCGTTGCGGTAATATATCCGCCGGTAAAATCTGACGCTGTATTAGAAAATGTAATGATACGATAACGATCCTGCGGTGACATTTTACCGATAACCTTTGATACACCGTCGCAAAGTGTGGCGATCTTGCCGCCGGACATACTTCCGGATACATCAAGTACAAATGTCCAGTCCACACCTTCTGAAATTCGCTGCAGGTCCGCTGCAGGTGTTACTACTACCATCAGGGTTCCCGTAGAAGCAGCGTCTTTTCTATACGTAACCAACTCGACCCTTGCCGGAACATCGTCTACAAGCCGATAGTACATTACTATGTCCCGCGTAAGAGCATCGCCCTGCGGGCTGTCGATCCTGATATTATATATTTCACCTGAGAGAGAACCGCTTTCACGTTCTTCGTTTACATCTACATTTTCATCTCCACCCTGAACCTTTTCAACAATTGCCTGATTGAGGTGGCCCGGCAGTCGAATATCTTTCACTGGAAAAGCAGACTTCAGTTCAAGGTTAAAACTGAATGACTCTCTTACCTTATCATCAACCGACCAGAAGGCTATCCGTTCTTCGTCAACACCGCCTTCTTCAAGAGGATAAACGTACCTGCCAATATTTAAATCAATTTCAATGGGTTGATAGTAAACCAGCCGAATCCTGGTTTCAGCATTGGCCCTTACAGGATAAACCGAAATCTCAAAAGTTTTATAATCATCCTTTTCGGCAAGAGCCGTATCATTGCCTTTTTGAATTTGCTCTTCGTGAATTTTTCTTGCTCTTTCCTTTTCCAGCACTTCGCCGATCACCTCATTGCCGTCAATCCACAAACTTACTTCAGAAAGACTAGCCTGTTTAGGAACCGGAAAAGTGTAAATCGCATGCATATCCGTACCGCCCTGGTTTGCGAATACCTGATCAACCTCCGTTCGGGCAAATCCGTTATTGATGACAACGTTGACATGATGCGACTTCATATAGACATCATTTTCATCGCCGCCTTCGATAGGCTTTAGCAGACCGGCTGCATAACATGGCGAAAGTGCCATCGCAACCAACATCAGCACAACAACTAATCCCTTACACGTGGCCTGACCGTCAGACCACTTTCCAAAATCATTCTTTTTTTCTGTCCGTGCCATCTTGCTCTCCTTTCAAAACCATTTTCATTATTTACTTAAAACACTGACAGAAGAGTAAGGCAATAACCGTGCCAGAAAAATATATTTCAACTTAAGTCTTTAATATAACAAGGTTTACGAAAATAGTACGCAAAAAACACAAGTAGGCGACACATATCCCTATTGACATACCATGTACCTTGGATGTACATTATATGTATGGAAACAAGAAAGCTGAGCCCGCAAAATAAAGAATTTTTCGCACTCGTATCACGTGCGACCTTTACCAACCCATTTAGCGATCAGCGGCTTGAGATCGACCGGAAAATCTCGCGGTCCAGGCCGGACACCTCCTGGGTCGAGGTCAGACCGGATGCTATCGAAGAAGTTTCAAAACGCATCGCAAAACTCGACGCCGAAGGAACCGCTGCGATCAATGATTTCCCAAAGACGGACCAACAGCTTATCGAACACCTCTTCCTCTTCGACGTCTACCACCAGTTCAACGAAAAGTTCGACCAGCTAATTATCGATCAGATCAATGCCGACGAAAAACCGCTTCCGGTCCCCTTCGCCCACAATGCACTTGCCGAACTAACAAAACGAGGATTTACCCATCAACGCGCGATCCAGTACTTCTCCATGTTCTACCAGATACGCCGCGCATTCTACTTCATCGAGAAAACACTCACAGGTAAGTGCCCGTCTATGATAGAACTCCGCATGAACCTCTGGAACAATATCTTCACCTACGATATTCTCCACTACGAACAATATCTCTGGGACAGGATGGAAGATTTCTCAATACTTCTATTGGGTCCAACCGGATGCGGCAAAGGCACCGCCGCTGCTGCCATCGGAAGAAGCGGTTTCATCCCATTCGACGAAAAGAAAAACACCTTCGCCGAAAGCTTTACCGAAATATGTATCCCGATCAATCTCTCTCAATATTCCGAATCCCTTATCGAATCCGAACTCTTCGGCCATACAAAGGGCGCTTTTACCGGCGCGGTAGCATCCCATGACGGCGTATTCTCCCTGTGCGGCAGGTACGGTTCGATATTCCTTGACGAGATCGGGGAGATCGGAACGCAGATACAGATCAAACTTTTGCAGGTTCTTCAGGAAAGAATTTTCACTCCCGTAGGCAGCCACAAAAAGCTCTCTTTCCACGGACGGGTAATAGCTGCGACAAACCAATCCATCGACCAACTGCGCACCGAAGGCAAATTCCGAGACGACTTCTACTACCGCCTGTGCTCGGACTGTATACAAGTGCCGTCATTGGCTCAGCGAATAAAAGAAAACCCCAACGAACTTAACGAACTGATCGCCGTTACAACACAGCGTATAACCGGAAAACGATCGAAGGAACTGATTCGAACTGTCACGGAAGTTATAAAAAAACGACTTGGCACAGACTACCACTGGCCCGGAAATGTCCGTGAACTGGAACAGTGCGTCCGCAGGATCATGATCAAAAGAGACTATCTGCCCGACATTTTAAACCTCGAAAAAGAATACCAGAACCAATTCCTCGCCGATATTGCCCATGGCGACCTCGACAGCCAATCTCTACTGAGTGGTTACTGCGCACTGCTGTATGAAAAACACGGAACCTATGAAGCAGTCGCTCAAATAACGAAACTGGATCGCAGAACTGTAAAAAAACACATCGAATATTACAATCAAAAATGAAATGAACCCCCCATCGCAAAAAAACCGGGCCGTCCCCCCCAGGTTACGACCCAGTTCGCCTAATGGCAGTTAGCACATCAGCAGCTATCGGCCATCTCACAAAAAGCGTTAATGAGCCTTTCACCATCTGTCTGAGTATATTACCGCCAAGGGCGAGCAATTTGCATGGAACCGCAATATCATTGGTCCTTCTCCAGCGGTGCTTCAAATGTCACCGTAGTACCCATCCCGGGGGCAGAGGCGATAGAAAGCTTACCGCCAACATAATCAAGTCTTTCACGAATATTAAAAAGCCCGAACCCGCCCGACTTGTTAATATTGCTTTCATCAACATTGAACCCGACACCGTCATCCTGAATCGATATCACAATATTGGCACCTGACCTGCGAAAATCAACTCTGACATTAGCGGCATTGGCATACTTGATGATATTGACCAGTACCTCCCGAACCGCTTTGAACAACAGAATACTTATATCTTCGGCTAATGGTTTTGCCTTCTCATCGGTATGCAACTCATGCTTGATATGGGCATACCCCTTGAACTGTTCCACCATCAACTCGGACACACCTGCCTCAAGACCAAATCTGTAAAGCGTAGGCGAGGTAAGGTCGAAGATCAACTCCCTTGCACGCGTAACCGTATCAAGCATT
>VRUF01000299.1 GCA_019456245.1 Planctomycetota bacterium
CCTTCGGAGATGTCGTATCAGTGTATTCCAAGCAAAGGTTCAGCGGGTTTAGCGCTGATTCACCAATATTAATTGGATTGCTCAAGTAAAGAGGGAGCGGGAAGCGACTTTCGATAGGCGATTATGGTCGATACAAGAAATTCAAGAGCATTCCGTTTTCTGAGCCAACATGTTCGGGTTGCCGTCAGCAAACGTGATGTCAGTACAGCGCCGGCATCGCTTCTATTTCCAAAACATATTTTTCGCCACTGAACTGCCGGTCTTATTCCACGTTCCGAAAAGTTGTTGGTTGGATCAACACCCTTATGAAGGATAAAAGTGAAAAGATGTTTGTCAAGCTTTAGCAGATTAGCAGCAAACACCTTAGCGCTACTTTGTTCGGAGTCTTGGCCGGCTTGTAAGCATCGCTTTATCTTATAACGAATATGCTTCGATTTCTCTATGAGCTGACTGCGATTAAGATCCCCTTCTTTGAAACGGTACCAAAGTGCCATGAGTCTCTTTCTCAGGCTCTCCATCTTTTCGGCAAATGTTATTGCCTCGGCACAGCCGATTTTCTCGCCTATTTTCTTTACACCTTCGAAATTCCTTTTCAAATGCGCCCAGCATATCTGTAATTTCCCTTTATGGTATTTTGTGTAAGCACCCCATCGGTCCACACACAGTATCCCGTGATATCTTTCTCCCAATATCTCTTTCAGCACTACCGAGGCTCTGCTCTTGGCTACGTGAAAATACATAAAACCCCCGGCGACAAATATCCATAACCATCGCTTATTCCATCCGGTCTCATCCGCTCCGAGTACCGTCTCTTTCGGCAACGCTTCCTGTAACTCTTTATCCATCGGCTGAAGCGCCTCAGATGTCTGTTCCAACAGATTCTGTATTGATCCCAATGCTAATCGCACGCCAAGAAGCGTTCCAAAACACTCCTTCACCATGCGACGAGAAACATGAAGAACAGCCGTGAAATAACCAACTATGGCCGTGAGTCTCGGTCCAAAGTTCGACATCGCTACTTCAGGGGGCAAAGAGCCTCGGTGAGCTTCTCCGCATTTTCCACAAAGAGTGAAAACCTGGTATTCGATTACCTCTGGCTCTATCGGCGGTATTTCTACCCGCTGCCACCGTTGCGGCTCTCCCAACACATGGTCTTTCTTACATCTGCGGAACCACTTGCAGCTATCGCACGCTTCCGCATAGCAACCAATGACTTCATTCACTTCCTCAACCGGTATCAGTTGCCGATTACTTCCTGCATGACCAGGCTGGCCGCCCGGCTTTCGACCGCTTTTCTTTTTATCACTGTTTTCATTTCTTTGCTCTCTTTGCCTTGGGTTGTCCGTCGATGGTGGTTTCGACGAGTTTTGAGAATCGCTTTCGAGCTTGGCATTTCTTTCTTTGAGTTCTTTGTTCTCTCTATCGTATTCCAGCAATTTTTCTACTGTGGGCTCTTTTCCTGAATCATAGAGCACTTCGGCTTGACCTTTATCCATGGTCCAGGATCTCCCGAAAGCTCTTGGACAATGGGTAGCCAAAAACCGTTTTAAGCGATCTATTAACCTTGTTGGTATGATCATCCTTCCCGCGCCCAGTTGTGTAGCCAATATCAATCCAATTAGCGGCTCGATAACAGCTACCCGTGAACCCTCTATCGCCATCGATAAAAGTCTCAAGATAATACAAAGGGTGATTATACATTCTCTGCCAGTCAGCAGGAAGAACCTTGGCTATTTTCCCCAATAGGTGAGAGGCGAGATATCTTACATCAACCCACGGCAATATCAGATACCTGCTGTTATAGGCAATAAAATGAAGGTTCTTTTTACGGATCTCAGGCGCCCAGCCTATAAACTTGTCCCGGCAGCCTATATGACGGGGCGCCGAAGACCAACTCATACAGGCTATCGGACGGTCTTTTGAAAACACGATATACTTAAGATGCTCGCCAACCGGATGGCAATACCCAAGATAATGGTACTGCTCTATAAGGCTATTGGCCGTTCTTTCCAGCGGTGTTCGCCGCACCTGTCTTATTTCAAGTGGAAGGATTTCTGACAAACTTTTTGCTATCGGCGTTTGGTCTATGTCTACTTTTTCAGGGCTCTTCCTGTTTACAAGGGGGTTGTCCGGATTCCTTTTCTTTGCCGGTAGTTTGATATGTCCAGCTTCATGAAGGCGAAGCATGAGACTCCGACAAACCATGTCGCGCAAGGCGCCGTTTGGCTGCACCCAATTCCAAGCTACGCAGAGCTTTCTTGACAAAGACCACCGGCTTGCACCGGGATTCTCAGCAATTAGATTCCTCATGTAATGTACATCGTCTGTTGTTAAGATCATGCCTCTATAGCTGAAAGGAAGCTGCATGTACTAATGCATATCAGATTTTTAAACGGAACGCAAGTCTATATCGAAAATAAATCACAAGAAATATCAAAAAAGGGCTGAACTATTGCGATGATTCCAATCAGCAATGCCACCGCTGCCAATTAGTATTCACAATCCACGTTCCATCGTTCTCAAGACCTCAGAGAGTCTATTCGCCTTATGCAGATTCACGGCACCCAGGTTTTCGAAATGTACGGATTAGACATGTGCTATCGGTTATACCACTCTGCTTGTGCGTGGTACAGACTTGCGTACTCGCCTTTCTTCTCCAAAAGCTCGAAATGGGTGCCGTCTTCGACAATCTCGCCGCGCTTAAAGACCACGATCCTGTCCGCGAGGGATGCCGCACTTATCCTGTGAGTTACCATTATCAGAGTCTTGTTCTCT
>VRUF01000300.1:0-2512 GCA_019456245.1 Planctomycetota bacterium
GTAAGGGGCAGGATGTTCTGGTTGGGTGCCCCAGGGGCGGAGCAAATGTTTTTCTGGTGCTGGAAGTTGTTATTGTCGAAATAGTGGGGACAACTGCGATAAGACAACTTGACGAAAAAGGGGTTAAACTGCTGAAGATCAGGGAATAGGGATTCGCTTTGCGAGCTTAAATTGTTTAATTTTTAGGGGATTTTATTATGTTTAGAATCGTGACTATTGCTGCTTTGGCTTTTAGCGTTATGGTTGTATCGAACGGGTGTAGTTCTGCGAAGGGAAAAACTCCGGCTGAAAAGAAGGTTTATATCGCCGAGCTTCGCGGGAATGTGATCGATGATATGGTTGAAAAGTATCCTGATATAAAGAAAAAAGTGAAAAATTCGCCGGGGTACGGTGTTTTCAGTAATGTCAACGTTAACGTTATCCTGATCAGTGCGGGCAATGGGTACGGGGTTGTGGTCGATAATGCTAGTGGTAAGAAGACGTATATGAAGATGGGGCTTGGGGGAGTTGGGCTTGGACTTGGGATTAAAGACTTTCGTCAATTGATAATCTTTAAGACGAGAGAGGCGATGAATTCGTTTGTTAATAAGGGCTGGGAGTTTGGGGGACATGCCGATGCGGCTGCTAAGGCCGGAGATAAGGGCGGAGCCGTAGGTAGTGCAGGGGATGTAACCAGCGGGATGGAAATATACCAGGTGACAGAAGCAGGGCTTGCACTACAGGCGACAGTTTCGGCGGCGAAGTACTGGAAAGATGACGAGTTGAATTAAATATCAGGCAGTAGTGCCTGTCGCTTACGCTCGATCCATATTAGTGATTTTTGAATTCACCTTCCAGCATAAAATCATCATATGCGGTTTCGAAGTATAATTTGTGCCTTGCCTCTTCCTGAGCCAATAGAAAGAATACCTCTTTCTGGCTCTCGTCTTCAACCAACTTTGACAAGTCCGAATAAAATTGGATCGCAGCTGTTTCTTTCCTCGCTGCCAAATCAAACGCCTCTTTGTAACACATATTCGAATCCGGCCGACCCTCTACAAAGTAGTCAGCAATTTTAAGGCTTCCTATTCTCTTGGCCGGCAGAAATTCCTTGCCGTTTTTCATTGCTTCCAGTTTTGCCTTATGCACCAATTCTTCTTTGGCAAAAGATTCAAAAATCTTCCTCAATATTGGATTATTGATTCCCTTGGCTAAATCTAAATAAAACTTATTAGCTTCTATTTCTCTATCAATGGCATAATTAATAATTTCGCCAAATGAGTTAAAGTTTTCCATCTCAAATCCTCGTACCAGAATGATTTTGTTTTATATCTTTGCTTAGAGCAGACTCTTTGGGGGTTATCGTACTATCCTATGCTGTTTATTAGTTTGTCGAAAATTACTTTTGCTTTTTCTATTCTGTTTCCGTTTGGCCCTATCCACTTAACCTCTGCGTTTCGTGCGAGGAGGTCCTCGATCTTTCTGAATGCGAGTATTACAGTGGCGTGGTTCTTTCCGCCCATGAGTTTTCCGATCTCGGGGTATGACATTTTTGTGTAACGTCTTGCCAGATACATGCTGAAAGCTCTTGACTGGCTTACTGTGCGATCCTTCTTTGAGGAATGGATGTCCGCGATGGTTACTCCGAAGAAGGTTGCGACGGCGGCTTCGATGTCTCCGATGTGGACGATGGGGTCCGTTCTCGAAATGTGCTCTGCGAGGACCTGGCGTGCCATAGAGAGGGTTATCTTTCCGTCGCTTATCGATGCGTATGCGACGAGTTTCAGCAATGCTCCTTCGAGCTCACGGACGTTTGTTCGCATTTTTTCGGCGATGTATTCTATTACGGTATGGCTTATTTCCCTTTTCATTGTCGATGCACGCTGGGAGATTATTTTGCACCTTGTTTCAAAGTCCGGGGGTTCGATCTTGACGACCATGCCTGAGACGAAACGGTTTACGAGCCTTTCGCAGAGTTGGCCTATCATTTTTGGATGTGCGTCGGAGGCGAGTATTACCTGCTTGCCTGCGAGATCGATGGTGTTGAAGGTGTGGAGGAACTCTTCCTGCATGGAAGGTTTGCTGGCCAAGAAGTGGATATCATCGATAGCGAGCAGATCCGTCTGTCGGAATCGTCTCCTAAAAGCATCCAGCTTTTTTGTCTTCAAGGCCAGAACAAACTGATTGGCGAAATCCTCCGCTGATACATACACCCAATTCGCCCCGGGGCGGGCTTGACCTACCGCATTGCATATCCCTTGCATTAAGTGAGTCTTGCCTACCCCATACCCTCCGTGGAAAAATAACGGGTTAAAAATACTTTTGTCTTCTCCGGTTATTGCACTAGCGGCGTTAAAAGCAAGCTGATTTCCGCCGCCAACTACAAAGTCGTTTAGCGAGTATTTCAATGCAGGCTTTTTTCCGGCACGGTTCGGACGGATCCTGCTTCGCGTATTTACGTTTTGTGCTCGATTAACATGCTGTGCCTGTGAATCAAGCTGGGGACGCCTTTGCTTTCCTGAAAGTTCGGGCT
>VRUF01000300.1:2522-2755 GCA_019456245.1 Planctomycetota bacterium
GTTACCTTGGCAATGACGTCGTTTAAATCGTCAATAAAATGATTCTCAATCCAACTGCCAATAAAATGGTTTGGAACTCCAATCCTTACAAACTCATCCGTAATCGTAAATCGCGTTGAATTTTTAAACCATACGCGATGCTTCTGCGAGCCAATACGCTCTGCAAGAGCATCGTTAATCGCGTTAATTTCATCCTTGACCATCACGGGCATTTTACTCATCCGCCTTTCGCC
>VRUF01000301.1:0-276 GCA_019456245.1 Planctomycetota bacterium
GACGACATAAACGCCATCGACCTCGCCCACATCGGCCCGCTAATCGAAAATCACGAGCTCTTCCCGGAAAGGGTAAACGCACATTTCGTAAACATCCAAACCCCCACAGAGATCACGATGCGAACATGGGAAAGAGGAAGTGGAATCACAATGGCCTGCGGCACCGGTGCATGCGCATGTGCCGTCGCAGGAGTACTTTCCGGCAGGTGCGAGCGAGATGTCCTGGCCCACCTCCCAGGCGGAGACCTGGAGTTATTCTGGTGCGAGCAGGACAAC
>VRUF01000301.1:286-2742 GCA_019456245.1 Planctomycetota bacterium
TACATGACAGGCCCGGCAACAGAAGTATACAAAGGAAAATGGCCAATATAAAAGCCATATACAACAAACTTGCCCTTGCACCACTTGCATTGTAATGATTGTTTAATAAAATTGCCTCGCCCGACCTGTCTCGCCCTAGCTTTAGCGACGGCGGAATGGGCGAAACCTCAATTTTGATTTTTAATTTTTGATTTTTGCATTTTCAAACACGGACGTTTTGAATGACAGGAATAATCTCAAAACCCGGCACACACGACAAGCTCAGGATACTCTCCGAAGACGGCCAATACGATCTCGCATGCGCATGCGGTACGAAGGATCAGCCCGGCAGAACCCGGGGCGACAACGGCAAATGGATATACCCGATCACCCTCCCAAACGGCGGCAAAAGCGTCCTCTTTAAAACCCTGATGTCAAACGTCTGCACAAACGACTGCAAATACTGCCCCTTGCGCGAAAACGTCGACCTCCGCAGATGCTCGCTCTCTGCCGAAGAAACAGCATCGGCCTTTATGGATTACTACCGCCGCAAAGAGGTCTTCGGCCTCTTCCTAAGCAGCGCGGTAGCAAAATCCCCCGACGCCACAATGTCCAAACTAAACACAGTTGCAAGCATCCTCCGAAAAAAGCACAAATTCCGCGGCTTCATCCACCTAAAGATCATGGCCGGCGCAAGCAAAGCAGCCATCGAACAATCCCTCTCCCTGGCAAGCGCCGTCTCACTCAACATCGAAACCGCAGGCAAAGAAAACATGGCCAAACTCTCCGCCAAAAAGGATTACATCAGCGACATAATCGAACCGATTAAATTCATAAGTTCCGTCACAGGAAAGGGCAACCGCTACCACCGGGTAAAGCAGACAACCCAGTTCATTGTAGGCCCGGCAGGCGAAACAGACGCCGACATCGTAAAATACATGTTCGGCCTCTACGACCGACTAAAAATGCACAGAATTTACTTCAGCGCATACCAGCAGCAATCCGAGGACCAAAAAATACAAAGCGCCCCCCAACCGCAAAAACCCGAAGACACTTTCACACGCGAGCATCGCCTCTACCAGGTAGACTTTCTCTTTAGAAAATACGGCTTCACACAATCCGACATCGCCTGCGACAAAAACGGCAACCTCTCTCTCCAGGCCGACCCAAAACAGGTATGGGCAACAAACCACCCCGAATTTTTCCCCGTAAATGTAAACAAGGCCCACAGAAACGACCTCCTGAAAATTCCAGGCATCGGACCGGTAACCGCAAAAAAAATAATCTCCCACCGAAAAAGTGAAAATCTAAACTCAATCTCCGATATCGGTAAGGATGGGGCGATTTTACGAAAAGCAATCCCCTATCTGAAATTCTAAACCACTGCCACCAAAGACTTTATCGAAAACAACCGCTACCTGCCCAACCCCACATTTTCAAATAAATACCATACCGGACCTTGTTCGTTGACTCAAAAAACAAGACTTTTTCAAACTTTCCCAACAAAATACGGCCCAAACACGTTTTTCCCTTGAAGCCGGCCTCCCATTCTGTAAAATAGGTCTTTTCTAACAATATACAGGATTCAGACACATAAACGGACGCAGAAAGGCAATTAGATGATTAAGGTTAGGGCACGGGCAGGCGAGTCAGTCCAGCAGATGGTCAAGCGGTTTAAAAAGATTTGCGAGAAGGAAGGCCTGATCAGGGACATGAAGCGCAACAGCTACTACGAAAAACCCTCCGAGATCAACAGAAGAAAAAGAAGAAAAGCTGCCCGCGCTGCAAGCTTTGGCCAGTTATAAAATAAATTCGCGTAAACAAAGCCGGGCAAGAACAAAAAAAACTTGCTCGGCTTTTTCATGCGCAGTAAAAAAGAAAAATAGCCTCGCCCATAAGGGCGAATCCACAATTTTGATTTTTAATATTTAATTTTTGATTTTACTATATGTCCCAGTTTAATTTACAAAGCCAGTTCAAACCCTGCGGCGACCAGCCCCAGGCAATCAAACGTCTTGCCGACAGCGTCATAAAAGGCAAGCGTTTCCAGACACTCCTCGGAGTTACCGGAAGCGGCAAAACATTCACAATGGCCAACGTCATACAAAAGATCGGCAAACCCGCCCTGGTCATCTCCCACAACAAAACTCTCGCCGCCCAACTCTACGAAGAGCTCAAAGAACTCTTCCCCCAAAACGCCGTCGAATACTTCGTAAGCTACTACGACTATTACCAGCCCGAAGCATACATTCCCCAGCGGGACATCTACATCGAAAAGGACGCCTCAAGAAACGACGACCTCGACAGACTACGGCTATCGACAACAACAAGCCTTCTCTCCCGCGACGACGTCATCATTGTCGCCTCAGTCTCATGTATATTCGGCCTCGGCTCACCGGAAGATTACCAGGCTTCGGTCATCGCCGTAAGGGTAGGCGATACGATTGAACGCAACGACCTGTTAGGGCGGCTGTTGG
>VRUF01000302.1:0-2220 GCA_019456245.1 Planctomycetota bacterium
ATAATTTTCATAACTAAGCCCTCCTAACTCTCATCGGAACATCCTGCATCTTCCTGCCGATAACTTCCCCATTTATTAAGTCAAGCATATCAACTGTGATCCGCCTGAACTCCACGCTGTAATCTTCGAGCTCGCAAAGCCCACCTTCAAGATGAGCTTTAACTCTTGCATAGCTGAAGGGATCATTGGGGTCAGCTTTGGCTTGGTCCAAAGCTTTATCATGGATAGCAGCTTTTTGCTCTTGCTTATTGTACTGTGCCCTACGTCGAGTGTGTTCTAGAAACACCCTGCTTGTGGCAGTTGCTACTTCAACATACTCTCCGGTTTCGTGATCCAAGATTTGGCCTTGGCTGGCTGCTCGGATGCGGCCACTTAACCAAGCATGGAAGCTATCTCTGTGAAGCTTAAGCATCTCCCGTCTCCTCTTTTTTGACTGGATCACATTCCCAGTAAAAAACGTCTAAGTTATCAAGTTCACGACTAAGTGACCTAGCAATTTCTACGCAGGCTTTAACACTTGGAAGGGGCGTAATTCTCACAAATGTAACTTCTCCACTAGCCCACATAAGCCAAACTGCTAGTGCATATTCCATCCTTTTATCTCTCCTCCGTATTGGAAGCGCCTCGATAGAGGAGTTGCTTCCACTTCAAATCACATTTAGCACATTGCATCATTCTAGACCAACCGCTGAAGCTAGAGCTTTCGGTCTTATCACCTGCAACAGCCAAGCCAGTGCAACTTGGTTGGATGCAATCGCGCAGGCTTGACCCCTTGGGCTTGGTCATTTTTCTACTCCATCTCAAGGTCACCGAAGTTGAATACCTTTTGCCCGCGGTCTTTGTTATCTTTGCCTATCCATACAACCCCACAAGAGCACCAGGTAATCCAAGCAGGGCCTTGTCCACTGTTGGACTGGATCAAGCTGACGGTGTTAAGGCCATCACATGCCTTGCATCGGTGGCCTTTATCAAAGCTTGGCTTGGCCATAATCTATCTCCCATCCCACAGTTGTCCGGTCAAAATTTGACCCGCATAGTATGTTCAAATTGACCTACCTGGTCAAAATCCTTTTATTCGGGAATTACAGTTTCCATGCGGGTGCCGGTCTTTCGTAGACCAACCTGAGGGCGCATGATGTTCAGGCTGGTATGAATGGTCCTGATCAGTGCATGGTAGCCGAAGCGATTATCATCTTTGTCCGGGTCACGTTTCTCCAGCACTTTGTTGAGGATGTTGTCGATCTTTACGGCGTCAGCATAGCCATCATGAGCC
Source organism: Planctomycetota bacterium (assembly GCA_019456245.1). GTDB lineage: Bacteria > Planctomycetota > Phycisphaerae > Sedimentisphaerales > Anaerohalosphaeraceae > VRUF01. Next base: position 1,274 of record VRUF01000302.1, read on the forward strand.
GTATAGGTCATAGTCTTCTCTCCTTACTGCCTACCGTCGAAGGCTGCAAGCTCAACCTTGCAGGCGAGGTTCAAAGCGAAGTCAACCTGCCGCATCTTGGTATCCTTATCCTGGCCGTCGATCATCTCCTTGGCGGTGGCCTCGGACTTGATACCGAGGTTGAGCATCTTGTTGGCCTTCGCGAGACACTCAACCTTGCTAGCTGTTTTGATGTTGAACTTCTCGGGCATTGCTACCTCCTTAAATGCTTGGGACTTGAACCTTCCCATCGGGGCTCAGGATGATTGGCTCATCTGTGGAAGTTCTCAAGAACTGCTGCATCGGAACAACAGTTGTGAAATCCCCCTCTGCGTCGTCCGGCTCATCTCGAACCGCAACGATGTGAAGCTCGTTGTTCCCCTTGTCAAAGAACAAAGCGAAGTGGCTAACTAGGCTGGGACCAGGAGAAAAACCAGGCTCTTCTTGAGCCATCCTTGCCCTTGCTTCCTCAATACCCATAGTAGGCACCCTTTCATTACTTTACCTCTACCCATTGGCACACATATTATGGATCAAATCCCTCTAGTTGTCAAGGGTTAATTTCCATCTGGGAGTAAAGATTGCCAGTGGATGAGGGAGTCTTCTACCAAGTCATCATCTTTATAATCCGTCCCGAATAGCTTGTTTAGATCATCTAGGGAGTCTCCAACAGGTATTGTGTGTAAATCGGGAATGTGTTTACTAGCATAATCAAGAACATCCTTGTATCTTTCATTGAGCCCTAAGTTGTCCTGGTAGAATATCATTTGTCCCACTCGAATTTGGGCGCGGCTGCGAGCATTTGGCTGTAACATCTTGACGCTTGGTCTTGCCAACAGCACCCCGAGCCAGCAGTGTCCATCTCCTCCGTCGCCTCGTCCGGCCGTATGTGCCAGCCCCGCTCGGCAGCAGCTTTGAGGAAGGCGGGA
>VRUF01000302.1:2230-2736 GCA_019456245.1 Planctomycetota bacterium
TTTCTAGTTGCTATTGTTCTATCTCTTCTTTCTTCAACTTAATAAATGTTTCAAGAACAGGCAGAATAATTCTTATATCTATATTGTTGCTTACAATGACCATTAGAGATTTCCCTGACTCAAGCTGATATGAAAACAGAATATCTTGGTTCATCCTTTTGCCCCCTCAAGTTGCTCTGCAACAGCCGCAACCATCCCTGGAGTTTGCTCTGCATCCCATTCTTCTTCTTTCAAGCTATGGAAGACAATCCCTACAGCTCTCCGCTCAATCTCGTAATCACCATCCCCACTTATGGCCTTCACAATACTATTCCCCCCAGCTATCTCCAAAACTTGCTCCCAAGGAATAAACTTAACCTCCCAAGCTGTAGGCATAATCTTAACATCCACATTCTCATGCTCTCCAACAGTTGTTATATCTTTAAGATATTCCTCATCCATCTCCTTTTCAACGATCGCAGCTCTTCTACGAATCTCTTTTTTCCATTCCTCTCTGTTAGCAGCCT
>VRUF01000303.1 GCA_019456245.1 Planctomycetota bacterium
CATCCTTTCGATAATGATATTAAACGGTTAAATTCAATATCATCATATCGACCAGGATGGCCTACATACTATCTTTGAGGAAATTTCTTTCGGCTAATACGAGTTGTGAGTCCAGGGAGGCTCTTCTGTCGCCTCTTGCGTATCCGGCAACTTTTTTCCCGTCAAGAATCAACTCGAATTTGCCTCGATTTACTTTAACTTCGCCTTGATCGCCAAAGAAATGTACTCCGTATCCAACTGAATGATGGTTAACTTTAATGCCATTGGCATATTTCAGAAAGGCGCCTTGTATTGCTTCCGGGTTTTTAGGTGGTACAACTTCGACGGGCCCGCTGTCGTCCATACCGAGTCCCCACTGGGCAATATCAATATGATGTGCTCCCCAGTCACAAACCATCCCTCCTCCAAATTCCTTATAGAGTCTCCAATGTGGAAAATATGTGTGGATACCGCGAGGACTCAGGATTGAATTGTAAGGACGCATCGGAGCAGGGCCTAGCCACATATCCCAATCGAGACCGGGTTCCATCGCCTCTTCGCCCAGGTCGCATGCTATGGCGGGACTGCCAAAACTACAGTCTATATGATCGATCTTTCCAATGACGCCGTTGCGAACCAGTTCACACGCTACGCGAAATTCCGGCCTCGAACGCTGCTGGGAGCCTGTCTGAAATACGCCTCCGTGTTTCGAGACCTCTTTGATGATGGTTATCGCTTCGTGAACGTTATGGGTAAGGGGTTTTTCGCAATAGACATCTTTTCCCGATCTAATGGCAGCAATTGCAGGATAAGCGTGCCAGTGATCCGGTGTGCAGATGCAAACGGCGTCAATGTCATCGCGGGCGATTAACTCTCTGAAATCGTTATATGCTTTACAGTCGGCAGTTCCCTTTTTGGGGTTCTGTTGATAATACTTATTTACATTGGCCAGCGCACTTTCGCGGCGGGTCGTATCTACATCACATACCGCGACAACTTGCACCTGAGTGCTGAGGAAGGTTCTTAAATGCTGTTTGCCCTTTTTACCCATTCCTATAAAGCCCACAGTAATACGATCGCTGGGTTTATTTTTAGCTGTAACCAGGTGTGAAGGAAGAATGATTGGTACTACTGACGCAAAAGCTGCTTTCTTAATGAAATCTCTACGTGTTTTGATCATAATTTAACTTTCCTTTATCTAATACTTTATGATTTAGATATACTCATTTAACAGATTTTCAAACAACTCCTGCCTGCCGCTCTTAAGTTCTGGTTCGCCGTTTTCAAGCGTATAAACCTCAAGCTCTTCAAAGCCCGCCTGACCGCTTTCGATTTTTTTGCCAAGTCCTTCGTCCCAACCGCCATACCTCGCCTTAACCGCCGCTTCAAGCTTGCCGTCTTCGATCATCTTAACAGCATTCTTCAAACCCCTGGCAAATGTATCCATCGAACCGATGTGTGCATAGAACAGATCGATCGCATCGATAGACTGCCGTCTCACCTTGGCATCGAAATTAAGTCCGCCCGTTGTAAGTCCGCCGCTTTTTAGAATGATATACATCGCAAGCGTAGCGTCATAAAGATTTGTCGGGAACTGATCCGTATCCCAACCCAAAAGCATATCACCTCGGTTGGCATCGACAGAACCGAGCATATTGTTAGCAGCGCAGAACGCAAGCTCATGATGGAAATCATGTCCGGCAAGCGTGGCATGGTTAGCTTCGATATTCAGCTTGAAATCGTCAACCAGCCCGAACTTCTGCAAGAACGCATAGCAGTTACCCGCATCAAAATCATACTGATGCTTCGTAGGTTCCTTCGGTTTAGGTTCGATATAAAATTGACCTTCGAAACCGATCTTCTTTTTATAATCGACTGCCATTTGCAAAAGTTTCGCAAGATGCTCAAGTTCACGGCCAAGGTCGGTATTAAGAAGCGTATCATACCCTTCGCGTCCGCCCCAGAAAACATATCCTTCACCCCCAAGCTCAGCGGTAACCTCGATAGCCTTCTTGATCTGGCTTGCAGCATACGCAAAAATCTCTGGCGATGGATTCGTCCCGGCACCAGCCATAAACCGTCTGTGCGAAAACGCATTCGTTGTTCCCCACAAAAGTTTCAATCCCGTATCTGCCTGGAGTTTTTTCGCTTTGGCAACGATAACGTCAAGCCGCTTATTAGTCTCGGCCAGCGTATCGGCTTCCGGCGCGATATCGCGATCGTGAAAACACCAGAACCCTACGCCGAGCTTTGTAAAAAATTCAAACGCAGCCTCAAGCGTCATCTCCGCAACCTTCATCTCATCGCCGCTGTCGTTATAATTACGGATCATCGTCCCGGGACCGAACGGATCGCCGCCGAGGCCTTTGAACGTATGCCAGTAGCAAACCGCAAACCGCAGATGCTCGGCCATCGTCTTGCCCATGATAACTTCGCCGGCGTTATAATGCCTGAATGCAAGCGGATTATCAGAATCCGGCCCTTCGTATGCGATCTTGCCAACTTCCGGAAAATACTCAGCCATCGTATTTTGTCCTTCCTTTATTACAATGCGCAATTAAAAATCCACAATGAGGATCAGGCCCAAAAACAAGAAAAATCATTCCAAACCTCACGCCCCGGCTTTTCAAGCCTTTTCGATTACTTACAACTTCCGGGACATTAGAGCACTTGAACTTTTTATGTATCGACTTAGGCCGTAGTGAGGACTTTGGACAGCAAGGCAGAAAACACAGGC
>VRUF01000304.1 GCA_019456245.1 Planctomycetota bacterium
CCAACAGTCCCAGCCGCACCCCCAATAAACTCACGCCTCGAGATCACCTTTCTTGTCATAACCAATTCTCCACAAATTCAATAACCGAAAACATCAATGAGAATCTTTTGCAGTATTTTTTAAGCGTTGCGTTTCATAAGTTTTCCATGCTATTTGTTGCAAAAACTTTGCTCGCTCATCACCGAGTCTTTTAAAGCCGCCAACCGAAAGGCCCACGGGACTTTTACCTGTCAACGTCGCATAGAGTGTGCAAACGGCCAGATACGTCCCTGGCCGGCTAGGATGAGATTTGTCATCTGAATAAAGGGATAGTTTTGGATTTGCTTTAAGAGCTGATTCCCAGGCCAGGCCAACAGGTGAAACTTTAATATCAAGCTCCTTGCCGATCTCAATATACGCTTTTGACAAAGGTATAATCATTTTCGGAAAGTCCTCACGAGCCCACGGCATAAAAAGGATTGTCTGTGCTTTTGTCTTTTTGATTTCGGCTGCAAGACCCCTGATGGCGTCATGCATTTTCTTTTTATCTTTTACAGAACGCTGGCTATTCTCCTGAAGGATAACAAAATCGAAATTTCCTTTACGTATAGCATCAAGCGTCACTTTTTCGCTCAGGAATTTCTCAAGAGTATAGGCCCCCCTGGTCATACTGACAGTTTTTATCTTAAGTTCCGGCACCGTTCTGGTAAGAGCGCTGGGCAGATCATTATAATAGGTATAGCTGTCACCAATAAAAAGAATACGATAACTAGCAGCAGGTTCTTTTGCAGATGTCTCAGAAACAAAAAACACAGAAAGCATCATCACTAATACGAAAGACAGCAAAAGCACCAAACAAGCCCGCAACCCAAATATTTTTTTCATACCAATTCTCCAAACATAAAATAAAGATAGTTTCCTGATTCATCGCCGATTACGCGTCTCAATAATAAATTAACAATAGAAAATTGTCAATTAAAAAACCACCACAAAACACAATATAAAAATAACCTCGCCAACCTGTCCTCCGTAGCTGGTTTCTTCGTAGCCTACGGCGAAGTAGAACAGCGAAGGATGGAAGGCGATTCCACCATTAATCATTAAACATTAATCATTTAAAACGCCCCCCCTGTCATTTTCACTCATACCCAAATAGTGACCGCCATATAAAAACGTGCAAATGCCCGCATTTAATCCTTGATTGTTCAAGCAGATTGTTGTAAAATTATCGGCATCGTACGGAGAAAAATATGCTTTTTAACCATGTAAATGGGAAATGTGAGATATTATGAGAAAAGGATCAAGAAGTTTTGGCCGCACTGTGGTTGGCCTCTTGTTATTGTGCGTCGTCGCGGCCCCTGCTGCGATGAGTGTGCCGGGCGCCAGCGAGAAGGACATTGCGACATGGAGATCGCGCCGGTTTGGAATGTTCATCCATTGGGGGCCGGTGACCCTCAAAGGCACCAAGATCGGTTGGTCCCGCGGAAAACAGGTTCCTCTGGAAGAGTACGATAACCTGTACAAGCGGTTCAATCCCATCCAGTTTGATGCGGACGAGTGGGTACGCATCGCTGAAGACGCGGGCATGAAGTACATGGTCATGGTGACCAAATCACTTGGCGGTTTTTGCCTTTGGCCATCCAAATACACTGACCACCACATAGGCAACACGCCGTTCGGCCGCGATGTTTTAAGAGAGTTGTCCGACGCCTGCCGAAAACGCAGCATTGCTTTCGGTACGTACTATTGTGTAGCCGACTTCCGCCATCCTGACTATCCCAGCTGGCAACCTCCTGACTTTCCCGAAAACAGCGTGGGCGGAAAAACTTACAAGCCCAATCCCAACCTTGACCGTTATATAGAGCATATGCGCAACCAAGTCACGGAATTGATCGAAAACTACGGCCCCTTGTCCACGATGTGGTTTGACACTCCCCGCTTAGTGTTCCGAGAGCACGGCATACCGACGATCGAGATGGTGCGAAAACTTCAACCTGACATTATGATTAACGAGCGGGTCTATACGCCCCAGACGAATGTTGGAGATTATAGTACGCCTGAGCAAAAAGTGGGCGGTTTTGATCGCGTCCGTCCCTGGGAAACCTGCATGACGTTATGCGGTCCGCAATGGTCGTGGAAACCGAAAGACGACCCCATGAAGTCGCTGGAGAAGTGCGTAAGGATACTTCTTTTTACGGTAGGCGGCGATGGTAATCTGCTCTTAAATGTAGGTCCCATGCCAGACGGGCGCATAGAACCCCGGCAGGTTGAACGGCTGCGCGAGATGGGAAAATGGGTTAAGAAATATGGCGACGGCATCCATGGCACTCGTGGCGGTCCGTTCAAACCGGATCAGAAATGGGGCGCGTCAACGTGCAAAGGTAACGACATCTATCTGTTTGTAATGAAATGGCCGGATGAGGGTCCGCTTCGGCTTCCTGCGATCGCGATGAAGATCAAAAGCAGCAAGGCGCTTTCAGGCGGAAAAGTGACCGTTACACAAACTCATAGCCGTGTGCTTGTTGACGTTTCGCCCGATGATCGCGCTGATATTGCCACGGTGATTAAGCTAACGGTTGACGGCGACGCATTCGAGATCAAGCCGGTTGATGTGCTGAAATGAAAAGACCCGGATGATGGCGATTCCACCATTAATCATTTAAAACGCCACCACAAAACACAACATAATAATAGTTTCCGCCAAAGGCGGAATCAAATTTCATTTAACCCCA
>VRUF01000305.1 GCA_019456245.1 Planctomycetota bacterium
CCGCAAATCCGTTTACTTAGCGTCGCCGGTCGAGCGTCACATCATTGATATCCCGCCGGAGAATTCTCTACAAGCGAAAGTTGTTTTGTTGACTTTTTTGGACAACGGTCTTCTTTCCTCTAAAGACACATCCTACGTTCTTGGGTTTTCCCAAAGACATACAAGGGAGCTTAATTCCAGATTGCGTGAAAAAGACGCATATGCGCTGATAGATAACCGAAAGGGGCAACTCAAGGATTACCGGTTCACGCCACAGATCAAGGCTGAGATAGTGCAGCAGTTTGCAGCGAACGCCATCAGCGGCACAAAAACTTCAAGTCGAACGATAGCCACACAGATTGAACAGCGCTGTGGTCTGCATCTTTCCGACAGATCACTTCGATTTCATATGCACAAGTTGGGATTGTCCTCCATAGTACAATCTCTTCCGAAACTCCTGGACACTTTAAAAAAAACTCCATCGGATAATTCTCTCGAACAGCAATGATTCTCTTTACGCCGATGAAAGCCTGACTACCTGCGGCAAACGCAGCGCGGCCGCTGTCGCTCTCTTTGAGCAACGTTCTCAGATGATTGCACTGCATGGAAGTGGTATTCGGATACCAGCAATTTCCTGGTTTCTAAACCGTCACAGCACGACGGTTCGTAGATGGATATCACGAGCAAAGAACAATAAGACCCTTCAGGACCTCAAACGAATCGGCAGCCCGGCGGTCTATTCACTACAAATCAAACTCAAAACTATTGCTTTCTACTGCCAAGTTTCTCCTTTACCAGGTTGCGCCGGCTGGTCATCCAGATGGGCTGCGAAATACCTGGAAGCTCACAACGACATCCTCGGTTGTGCTCCGAGTCATTCTACCATCCGGCGCAGTCTCAATGCCCACGCTCTTCGCCCTTATTTGCATAAGTACTTTTTGACCATTACCGACGCCGATTTTTTTCCAAAGATGGATCATGTCATCGACCTTTATCTCAATCCGCCGGAATATCTTTTTAACTTTGACGAATGCCCAGGCATTCAAGCTACACATCCGCTATCTCCGAATCTGCCGGCTGCCCCCGGGAAGCCACAATACGAAGATCCTTCATACAAACGCAACGGTACCGTAGATCTTCTGGCGTTTCTCAATCCAAAAGACGGGAAAGTGTTTGGTAGATGTACCGACAATCACAACACTCAGACATTGATTGGAGTTTTCAAAGAACATGTCGCCACCTTGCCTTCTGATGCCCCACTTCATTACATCATGGATAACTTAAATACACATTTCAATGAGGAGTTTTGCAAAACCGTCGCAGCGTTGAGTAATGTACACTACTCCTACCTGAAGACCGGCACCGAGCGCCGCCAGTGGCTTCAGTCGGACAACAAGCGTATAGTCATCCACTTCGTTCCTTTCCACGGTTCATGGCTGAATATGATCGAGATATGGTTCGGTATCCTTAATAACCTAAAATCCCGGCAAATTATAACTATGTTCTGAAATAGTCACGCAACTTCTTGCAGGTAAACGAAATAAGTGCACAAAGCTCTTGACTTTTCATAAGCGACATAGTAATATATTACTATGTCGTACACTGTAGAGCAGTCCGTCGGAAAACATGTTTATCTCTACGAAGTGACCGCATATTGGGACAAAGAAAAGAAGCAACCCAGGCAGAAGCGCACTTTCATCGGCAAGAAGGACCCGGTTACCGGAGAAATCATTCCCAAGAAACAAAAACGGTGTTTGAGCTTTGAGTATGGTCCTATTTACTTCTTGACCGAAATAGTGGAAACGTTGGAACTCCATGAATTGCTGCTCGATGTGTTTCCCAGCATCGGGAGAGAGGTACTCCTTGCAGCGTGCTTTCGAGTCGCCGATCAGAAGCCTTTTTATCTGTGCGAAAAGTGGCTTGACCGAACCTATCTGACAACCTCTTGCGATCTTTCGTCTCAAAGACTCAGCGAACTGGTGCAAGAAGTAGGCGAAGATGAGAAGGCGGTATTTTCCTTCTTGCACCGGTGGGCTTCTCAACAACGAAACAACCAATTTATCGTATTTGACATTACAAGCATCTCTTCGTATTCGCACCATATCGATTATGTTGAGTGGGGACACAACAGGGACAAAGAACGGCTTGCCCAGATCAACCTCGGAATCGTGTATGGCGAACCACCGGATACTCCACTGTTCTATTCTGTGTATCCGGGAAGTATTCCTGACGTAAAAACGCTGAAAAACATCTTGAAAAAGCTCTCGGTTTTTGAAGTGGCGCCAGAAACACTGTTTGTCATGGACAAAGGGTTTTACAGCAGGTCTAATCTTGTAGAAATGGGTATTGATATCAAGTTTTTAATTCCTTTACCGGCAAACAATAAGGTTTTCCGTGAGCTCGTTACCAGACATGTCGAGACGATGGTCACCTCCGACAGTGCATTCCACTGCGGCAAGCAATTATTGTACAAAGTACAGGATAGCGTTCGCATCGGCGAAGTTGAGTGTTCAGCCCACTTGTTTCTTGATACGAGGAGAAAACAACAGGAGGAGTCTGCTCTCCATGCATTTCTTCTCGAAGTCGAGTCCCGGGTCAGCGAAAGCGATTATACTCGCCATGGCGATCTGAAAATATTTCTTGATGAAAACTTCAGCGGATGGAAGCACTACTTCACGATAAGACAGCAAAACGGAATGTACGAATTAGC
>VRUF01000306.1 GCA_019456245.1 Planctomycetota bacterium
TCTCCCGCCATGCTGCCGGATACGTACGACCGCAAATACGTCCATTATAACTGGCACTGGTTCTGGAAAACCGGCAACGGGGACATGAACAACCAGGGCACCCACCAACTCGATATGGCCTACTGGGCATTGGACAAGCAGCTGACACATCCAATCCGCGCCATGGCACTCGGTGGACGCTTCCTTTGGAACGATCTGGGTGAGACGCCGAATACCATGTTTGGCATTGCGGAATACCCCAACGGACAATACGTGCTCTTCAACGTTCGCAACGTCAACTATGACGGCTATCAACACCAGGTCGAGAACCAGTACTATTTCGAGGATGGCGGCAAGATCATCGAGAATCTGTACTACCCCAAGGGCAGCGACAAGGGAGAAAAGTTTGACATTCCGGATGGCCATGTCACTCCCGGAGGGAGCTGGGGCAGTTTCATCGCCGCCTGCCGAGCCGGTGATCCGATGATGGCTAACGGAAATGCTCTGGATGCGCACAAGGGATGCGTTCTGGGCCACCTTATGAACAACTCCTATCGTCTCGGCAAGCAGGTGCCTTTCAATGCCAAGGCGGGACGTTTCGGTGACAACAAGGATGCTTATGAACATTTCATGAAGCTCCACACGATCATGAGCGAAGGCGTAGGCCTTCCGGAAGACGGAACTAATTACACCGTGGGCCCATGGCTGACCTTCGATCCGAAAACCGAACGGCACACAGGAGCCTTCGCCGCTGAAGCCAACGCGTTGCTCAAGGATGACAATCGACCCGGATTCCAGGTACCCGATGCCAAAAATGTCTAGGGAAATCAAAGATTAGTATACAACGCGTATGGAAAGGAACTATCCATAGTAAACTAAAGTTGTGAGGCGGCAAAGATCTCCGGCAAACCCTGTTGGATCGTTGGAATGCTTGTGTTGATATTTCTGTTCGGGGTGTCCGCGGCAAATGCGCAGAGACCCAAAAACGGATAATTGATCTTCTGTTCCTGCATATCGCTATAATTTATCATTATTTACCGCTCCAAACATCGCTATAATATTCTCTGCCGGCACATTCGCCATAACATTATGAACTTGCTGAAAAACAAACCCTCCGCCAGGATTCATGATCGAAAGCTGTTCTTTAACATGCTTTCGGATATCGACCGGGCTTTGGTTGCCAAGAACATCCCGGGTGTCACAACCACCTCCCCATAATGTCAGACGATCGCCATATCTTTTTTTCAGTTCCCCTGCATCCATACCATCGCATGTAATCTGAACCGGGTTGACTGCATCCAGACCAGCTTCGATAAAGTCTCCAAGCAACGGTTCGATACCTCCGCATGAGTGCAATAGCACTTTAACATCTGCCAACTCTTTGGCACGAGTCCACATGCGGCGCTGATAAGGCTTGTAAAATTCGCGATACATAGAAGGTGAGATCAACGGACCGGTTTGACCGCCGAAATCATCGCCAAATAGAATGATATCGATATATGGACCAACAGCTCCAAGATAGCTTTCCATACAGCCCATATAATGATCGCAAAGTAATTCTGAAAGTTTTATACACAGATCAGGATAGAGGCCCATGTACATTAAGTATTTATCCATACCGTAAAGAAACTGAGGCACCTCAAAGAGATTGCCCCCGAATAAACCGATAATTGCACGGTCGGTGGATTGGCGCAGTGCCTTTGCACCCAAAGCCAGTTCTTTAAGCCCGTCCTTTGTAAAGGGCAAATGCCCCCCGGGAGATACCAGCCCGCACCACATATTATTTGGCAAGGCTGCAACAACATCAGCAAAATCATCGGCGCCGAACGGACGATCGGCCATTGGGTAGTAACATTGTTCGAAATAAAGACAGTCCTTCTTCTGGACAGCAAGTTTCACGCCTTCTTTTGAAAAAGCAAATGTATCGTCACCTTCCTTTTCAAGGTTTATATAATATGGTATTTTACACGGAGTCCCATCCGGCAAGGCCCACGCTTTCCAGTCATTTTCTTCAAGCAAAAACCCGCGTCCCATCTCTATGGTATCGACTTGCAGAACATCCAGAACTTCCGGTTCTACGATCGCCAACTGCTGTGGAATATCATAAACATAGACATCACCGCCACTGATACCAAGGGCTTTTTTAAGCCTGGCATAGGCGATCGCAGAGATACCGCTAGACCGATGACCGCCAAAATCGATAGCCACTCTGTCTGGTTGCTGATGATTTAACGCTGCCATCACCCGCTCTCTTGAATTCATAGCTAAACCTTATCACTTATTATTTCGGATACCAATACTCTGGCTGCCAAATCGGATTCTTCTTCGCTTTTAAGAAACCTTTATTCGTAGGTTTCACCTTCCAAATATTTAATTCTTTAATCAGCATATCATCACCAGCGCTAAAGCCGTAGAAACCCGTATGATCTTTATAATCCATGTAAGCAGTTACAGCAGCCTGTTTGTCATTGATGAAGATTTCAACAATGTATCTATCCACAAAGATGCGGAGCTCGATATCCTCATCATCGGCCAGTTCACTCACATCAAAGGGTACTGACAATTCACCCAGGAAAATGGAACGACAAACAGGATTAAACTGAATAGGCAATCCACTGTCGCCGTCACCATTTGAAAACAACGTAAAGCCGCAAATTTTTCTAAATACTTCTTTCTTAGCAATGGTCATCTTGATTTCATA
>VRUF01000307.1 GCA_019456245.1 Planctomycetota bacterium
GTGTGCATAAGGTCTTTTTGCCCATAGATTTCGGCCTCCTTAATTTCAGAGTTTTCCATATAATAAATAACGGTCTCATCGTCACCATACCGTGCCGGATCGCAGGTAATAAGCTTCTTCTTTGTCGGCGGATAAAGCGTTATCTTTGCCGCATTAGAAACCCACGAATCTCGTATCACCTGGTTAAAACCACCAAGACAATCCCACGACCCTTCCAAATACGCCTTAAGCAGCTCGGGCCGGTTCTTAAATGAATCCCGCAAGACCTCTATGTACTCAGCCCCAAGATAATGATTATCCGTCGGCAATGCCTGAACAAAGAGCCGGTTGGCAGTAGGGTTAAGAATAAACTCATCCTTCAAAAAAGAAGGAGCAGGGTTAGCGGTAAACAGCCCCTTGCCCGGTATCTTCATACCGTTGATGATAAGCCGAAAAGTAGCACGAAGCTCCCCTATCTGCGCCGCGTCAACCTCTTCGGCCTGATCAATGAAGAAGAAACCATATTCGGCGGAGTTAAATTTATTAACCACCTCCCCGTTATCCAGCCCGCCGGTAAGAATTTTGACCCGATCAACGATAATGATCTCGGCAGGCTTGCCCTTTATCTCATACATATCCTCAGGGATGAACCGCTTCCAGGTCTCAAGAGTGGTATTGGAGAAGTCAACCCCGCGCTTCCTGCCCATAAACCCCACGGGTATAGGATGCTGTCTCGGAGCGATCTCACAATCCTCAACTATTTCAAGAGCTTTAACAAAACACCAAAGACACCCGAACACAGACTTACCGCCGCCCTTGGCCCCACCGTAAAGCACTTCCTTTACATCGACATGTTTAAGCGCATCCCAGGCGATAGTCTGCTTTGCAGTCAGTTTCGGAATGAATCTACGGATATTGGGATCATTGTCCAGCTCTGCCAACGGCTTATCCGTCTCAATCACTCTGCGGCTTTTAGCTTTCAGGCTCTTCACCCATCACCTCATCTATATCATCCTGCTCATCTTGTTCAGGTAGCACCTCATACGTCTTAGTAATGATCACCTGAAACGGCAGGCCATCTTTTCCGTTTACATTATAGTTCTCCGTAGCCCTGCCTTCGGCAAGCTGTACCCGATGTGCATATTCCTTCGCTATCCGGCTGATCTTATCGATGTTATCGCTGGCCTTTTCCTTGTCATCCTGCATATCTTCCAGGTACGTCTCAATGTGCCTGTCAGCAAGCGAGCTGACCCGCCGAACACGGATATTGCGGTTCTCTTCACGGATACATTTAACATCCTCGTATTTTTCAGGAACCCGCCTCATCCTGGCATAGACATAGGATTCGCTCTTCTTAAGCTCGCGCGCAATATCAGCGACCACATCGCCGTTCTCATACCGGGCATATATCCAGTCTAATTCGAAATCACTGCCCTGCTCTACAATGCTCAACTCACCGCTATGTTCAACACTATCCATTTGCCATTCCTTTACACTTTACACTTAACCATTTACACTTATCTTCACCAAGTATGACCGCCATAAAAAAACCTGCAAGTGCCCCCTATCCCTTAAAAACACCGCAAATAGCTCTAAGTGGACAGGCTTGTAATTTTTTGCTTGAATGTTAGGAGACTAACTGGGATAGTAATTTTGCAGTGTGCTGGGAAGCCCCCCAGATTTTTTATATGGATAGCATTCTTATTGTTAAAGGAATAGCGGTATGGATGAAAAATTTAGAGTTCTTATTGAAGGACTAAGCCAGAAATACAATGAACTTATATCTATGGAACCAGTGTCCATTGATACATCTCCACCCGACACACCTAAAGGTGGAGTTTATCTTTTTTATGAGAATGAAATACCAATGTATGCAGGCAGAACGAAGCTGAAAATACGAGTTCGCTTAAAAAATCACGTAAGCTCAGCTGACGATTGTCCATTAGCTTGGCGTTTAGCACGAGAATCCACAGGGAAGAAGGCTACATACCAATGGAAGGGTTCAAGAAAACATCTACTCCAGAATCCGGCATTCAAAGAAGTGTACGATGAAGCGAAACAACGAATCCGTCAAATGGGGGTTCGGTATGTAGGCGAAGATGATCCACTTAAGCAGGCTCTTCTCGAAATCTATGTTGCCGTAGTTTCCGGTGCAAAGCACAATGACTTCGATACACATTAAGCCCCCACACATCCCACATCTATCCTCCATCTCCATGCCCCAACACAACACCGCACCGCTCGCCCGTTTCCTACGGAACCGACCTTCGCTAGCCAATCTTTCGCTCCGGTCGCTCCGGCTCCATCGCCGTCTCGCTCCCTGTTTTTATTCTGCTTCTATTTCGTCTATCCCCGATGGATCGGGGTTCCGCATTTTGATTACTGCGATTCTATGTCGCTCAACATTTCCTCGATATCGAAAATTGTGTAATGCTCTCCTTGGGATTCGTAAAGCTGGCAGTCCTCTGTCAGGCTGTCGAGATTTTCCTGGGTTCCGATGCGGAAAGCTGTCGGGTCCAGTTCCTTCATTACGTCCGACGGGTAGAAAGAACAGCCGCCTATTCTTATCTCCGGGTAGCATTCGTCTAGTATTTCTTTGAAGAGTTCTTCACCGTCGACCGGCTCGCAGTGTTGTTTTACCAGATGCTCGATTACCCACTCCGTGCCGTATTCTACGCCGACGCCTTTTAAGTG
>VRUF01000043.1:0-11706 GCA_019456245.1 Planctomycetota bacterium
GAGGGACAGAAAACTCCTGCTGCACAAAACGCAGATTCAAAAATTGCGAGTCAAACTTGACCAGCGAGGCTTTACACTGGTACCGGTCAGGGTATATTTTAACGAAAGGGGGCTGGCAAAGGTCGAGCTGGCACTGGCAAGGGGCAAAAGGCAGTACGACAAGAGACAGAAACTACAGCAGGCCCAGCAGAAACGCGATGTCGCACGAAGTATGAAGAACTATAGAAAATAAACATTATTTTAAGGTGAAATCATGGCAGAAAATAACGAAGAAAAGAAAATCATCATTGACGAAGACTGGAAAAAACAGGCGCAAAACGAAAAGCAAGAACTAAAGAAAGAAGAGGCCACCCCCGAAGTCGAACCGGATCAGGACGAGTCAAAACCTCAGCGAGGCCCGCTCCCGCCTGCCGATTTTCAGGGACTGGTCAGCATGTTCGCGACCCAGACCCTCTTTGCCCTTGGGCTTATCACAACTGAAGAAACAAAGGACAGAGAGCCCGACATCGAGATAGCCAAATTCAACATAGACATGCTCACCATACTTGAAGACAAGACGAAGGATAATTTGTCTGACGAAGAGAAAAAAATGTTCACAGATACCTTAGCCCAGCTAAGAATGGCATTTGTTCAGATTTCCGGTGGGAGCTGATTAATTGGGTAACATACTTGACCAGATCATTGACGGCAAATTCGCCGAAGTCCAGGCCCGCCGCATAAAAACTCCGCTTTCCGAATTGGAGCGCAAAGTCGCCTCTCTTGAAAAGTGTCGCAACTTCTACAAAGCCGTAACAAAAAAAAATCCACGCGGCCTAAACGTCATTGCAGAAGTTAAAAAAGCCTCCCCATCTGCGGGCCTCATACGAAAGGACTTTGACCCCGTCACCATCGCCAAAACGTATGAATCCTGCGGCGCAGACGCCATCAGTGTCTTAACGGATGAAAAGTATTTCCAGGGCCGCCTGGAGTATATTTCGCAGATCAAAGAAGCAGGCGTAACTTTACCCATTCTCCGAAAAGACTTCTTCGTCGACGAATACCAGGTATACGAAGCCCGCACCGCCGGTGCAGACGCCATATTACTCATCGCAGACGCATTAAAACCCGCCCGCCTGATGGACCTGCTGATATTGGCAAGAACTCTAACCCTCACATCTGTCATAGAGGTCCACTCCGCCGATTCCCTTCTAATGCTCCGTTCCCTCGCCGATTTTCCTCAGCCGCAATACACCGTGCTCGGAATAAACAACCGTGACCTCACAACCATGACAGTGGACATAAACACAACAAGCCGACTCGCCGAACTTGTCGACAACACTAGCGAACTAATCGCCGAAAGCGGAATAAAAACTCGCCGCGATGTCGAAAAAATGATAAAAGTAGGAGTAGGCGCGGTACTGATAGGTGAAACACTATGCAAAAGTGAAAACATCGCCGAAAAATTTAACCAGTTATTCGGTTAGCAGGGGTAAAACACATGGGTCGTATAATAGCATGGTCAATTCTGGCTGGGATAGTAATCCTGATCGTCGCATCGGCGATCCTGAAACGAATACTCCGAAATGCCAGATGCAGAAAACTAAGAGCCAAACCTTTCCCAGACGATTGGATTGCCGTCATCGAAAAAAACTTCCCCATGTATAAAATAATGCCCCCCGACCTGAGAACGCAATTGCACGGCTTGATAAATGTCTTCATCGGAGAAAAGATATTCGAAGGATGCGCCGGACTTGAAGTTACCCAGGAGATGAAAATCTCCATTGCCGCTCAGGCATGTATCCTGCTCTTAAACCGCAAAACAAGATATTACCCCAAACTGACAACGATATACATCTATCCACATACTTACGTCGCCAAAAACGACGGCGGCAAAAGCGCCCGCCTTGGCGAATCCTGGCAAAACGGCCCCGTAGTTTTGGCATGGAACTCCGTCCAGGGCGGAGCAAGAAACATGCGCGATGGCAGAAACGTAGTGATGCACGAGTTCTCCCACCGCCTCGACCAGGAAGACGGAGACGCAGACGGCGCCCCGATACTTGACCACGGTTCAAGCTACCGAACCTGGGCAAAAGTCCTCGGCTCAGAGTACAATGCGATGCTCAAAAAAGGCTGGCGAAGAAAAACCGTAATGAACAAATACGGAGCAACAAACCCAGCCGAGTTTTTCGCCGTCGCAACAGAAACATTTTTCGAAAAAGCAAAACAAATGAAGAAAAAACAACCAGAACTATACGAGCAGTTAAAAGAATATTATAAGCTCGATCCGTTGGAATGGAAAAACCGGGACTAAAAACATGGAAGAAAGATTAGCAGAACGAGTTGACAAAAACGCACTCACCGGATGGCGAAAGAAGTTGTTCGAGGTAATATTCGAAGCCGACACTCCCGCAGGCAAACTCTTCGATGTCCTTCTTATCGTAAGCATCCTCGCCAGCGTCGCCGTCGTCATGCTCGACAGCGTAGAAAGTATTAGTGAAAAATGGGGCACGCTTCTCAAAGCAGCCGAATGGGTTTTCACAATTTTATTTACTATCGAGTATCTGTTTCGGCTCATTTGCGCCGGCCGTGCGATTCGTTACGCAAAAAGTTTTTTTGGAATCGTGGATTTGATGGCGATTGTGCCCACCTATCTCGATCTCATCCTCCCCGGTTCTCGTTATCTCCTCGTGATCCGTTTATTGCGGGTGCTGCGAATATTCCGTATTCTCCACCTCTCAAGATTCGTCGGCGAAGCCAATGTCCTGATGACAGCCCTCGCCGCAAGCAAACGAAAGATACTCGTGTTTTTCTTCGCCGTCCTCACCCTTGTCGTCATCCTTGGTTCCCTGATGTATGTTATCGAGGGGCGAGACCCGGCGAGCGGTTTCACCAGTATCCCAAAGAGTGTTTACTGGGCGATCGTAACTTTAACCACGGTCGGTTACGGCGACATATTACCACAGACAGGCATCGGCCAGATGCTCGCGGCAGTGGTAATGATCCTCGGCTATTCCATAATCGCCGTACCAACAGGAATAGTAACCGCCGAACTTACCCAGGCATACAAAAAAGAAATAACAACCCAAACCTGTCCCCAGTGCACACGCCAGGGACACGACAAAGACGCAAAACACTGCAAACACTGCGGTGCGAGCCTTTAGTATTTTAGATTATTTCTTCTTCGGTTTGTTTTTGTTTTGCTTTTGTATTTTTGCCCACGTATCCCGCAGGGTTGCCGTCCTGTTAAACACCGGTTTTTCTCCCGATGAATCCTTATCCGTGCAGAAGTAACCCAATCGTTCGAACTGATATTTGTTGCCGGCTTTGGTATCTGCAAGCGAAGGTTCCACCCAACAGCTTTCCAATACTTTCAGCGACTCCGGGTTTAAATTTACGATAAAGTCTTCGCCTTCTTCGGTTTTTTCAGGATTTTCTTTAGTAAAGAGATTGTCATAAAGCCTGACTTGGGTCTTGATTGCATGATCCGCCGAAACCCAGTGCATCGTCGCCTTCACTTTTCTCCCATCAGGAGCATCGCCGCCGCGAGTCTCGGGATCGTACGTCGCGCGAAGCTCAACGACATTGCCCTCATCGTCTTTTATCACATCCGTACATGTGATAAAGAACGCATAGCGAAGCCGTACTTCCCGGCCGGGTGCGAGGCGGAAGAATTTTTTTGGCGGTTCTTCCATAAAATCATCCCGTTCGATATAAATCGTCTTCGAAAACGACACCACACGCGTCCCCGCATCGGGATCGTTAGGATTATTGATCGCTTCAAGCTCATCAACCTGTCCCTCCGGATAATTTTCGATCACAACCTTAAGCGGGTTCAAAACGGCCATCACACGTGGCACATATTCGTTAAGATCTTTCCGAACGCAATGTTCCAAAAACGCAAAGTCCACCGTACTGTTAAACTTGGCAATGCCGACACCTTTGCAGAAATCACGAATGGAAGCTGCACTATAACCCCGCCTTCTCATCCCCGAGATAGTAGGCATACGCGGATCGTCCCAGCCGTTGACATGATTTTCCTGAACAAGCCCAAGCAGCTTTCGCTTACTCATAACCGTATACGTCAAATTCAACCGCGCAAATTCGATCTGCTGCGGATGACCCGCCCCGAGCTGATCCAAAAACCAGTCATAAAGAGGCCGATGCCCCTCGAACTCAAGCGTACAGATCGAGTGCGTTATCCCCTCGATAGAATCCTCCAGCCCATGCGCCCAGTCATACATCGAGATCGGAAGAGCATCGGATAGATACACCATTTATCACCTGTCCGGTGGTGCGTCGCATGAAGAATACGGTACATAACCGGATCGCGCATATTAAGATTCGGCGAAGCCATATCGATCTTCGCTTTCAGCGTTCGCGACCCATCTTCAAACTCGCCGTTTTTCATCCGCGCAAACAGATCAAGATTTTCTTCGACGCCGCGCTCGCGGAAGGGGCTGTTCTTACCCTGTTCGGTCAGCGACCCGCGGTACTGACGCGTTTGGTCGGCCGTCAAATCGCAAACATAAGCGTTGCCTTTTTTAATAAGCTCCACCGCCCAGTCATACATCTGCTGAAAATAATCCGACGCGAAATAAAGCCGATCCTCCCAATCCCAGCCAAGCCACCTGACATCTTCCTCGATTGACTGAACATATTCGGCTTCTTCCTTTACCGGGT
Organism: Planctomycetota bacterium; assembly: GCA_019456245.1. Taxonomy (GTDB): domain Bacteria; phylum Planctomycetota; class Phycisphaerae; order Sedimentisphaerales; family Anaerohalosphaeraceae; genus VRUF01. The sequence goes on from VRUF01000043.1 coordinate 4,660, forward strand.
TGGTATCGTCAAAACGAAGATTGCACAATCCCGAAAACTCCGCGGCAATTCCAAAGTTAAGACAGATACTCTTGGCATGTCCGATATGAAGATACCCGTTAGGCTCAGGAGGAAAACGGGTATGAACCCGCCCACCATTTTTCCCAGCCTTTATATCACCATCAACAATACTCCGAACAAAGTCAAGAGAAGCAGTTTTTTCATTATTTTCCATTACGGTAAACCTCATATAGTCCTGAAAACAGATTTGCTGGATAGGATAACAGGCTTTGACTCAAAAAACAAGTCGATGCTCGGTTTTTGGGTTGCGGAATGGTTTTTTTGTTTCCCTGTAAGCTATCAGTGGTGATTTGGGCAATTTTTTAAAAGTAACTGCCAATCGCACAATAAAATGTAAGCTCCAAAAGTAGACACCGAGAGCAAGGAGATATGTCACGTCTGAAAAGCCCTGTGAGCCCTTTTTCTAAACCTCATCTCCTTTTTGTATATGGGTTATGTTAGGCTTGACAATTTGGCCTGTGTCGCTTAATCTGACAACCTTGATGAATTTTTATGAATTTTGAGGTTTTTCAATGATAGTTACGCGTTTTGCACCGTCTCCGACGGGTTATTTGCATATTGGCGGGGCGAGGACGGCACTTTTCAACTGGCTTCTTGCCCGTCAATCGGGCGGGAAATTTATCCTTCGCATTGAGGATACCGACGTCAAGCGAAATACCCCCACCGCTGCCCAACAGGTGGTCGACGATCTAAAGTGGCTTGGCCTTAACTGGGACGAAGGGCCGGAGGTCGACGGTCCAAACGGCCCATACCACCAGTCCGAGAGACGCGATATTTACGATAAATACATCGGACAGCTTCTTGATGAGGGCAATGCCTATCATTGTTTTGAAACGCCGGAGGAACTTGCACTTATCCGCGAGGAAGCAGCCAAACAGAAAAAAACTTACAATTACACACGCCCCGAGGTTTTTCCCACTGCCGATGATGTTGAAAACGCCCGCTTACAGGGTCGTCCCGTCGTCGTCCGTTTTGCGGTTCCAGATGGCGACATAGTTATCAATGACGTCGTACGCGGCGAGGTCACCTTCCGCGCGGGTGAGATCGGCGATTTCATCATTCAAAAGTCCGACGGATTTCCGACTTATCACATGGCAGTTGTCATCGATGACGAACTGATGGGGGTGACCCATGTTATTCGCGGGCAGGAACATTTGATGAATACACCGGGCCACCAGGCATTGCAGGACGCCCTGGGATTTCGCCGGCCCGTTTATGCTCACATGTCCGTAACGGTTAGTGAAGGGGGCGGAAAACTCAGCAAGCGTGAAAGACCTAAGACCCTTCGCATGTCGATAAAAGGACGCGGGCAGGTCGACACACAAAAACTTGCCGACGTCGGCGGGATAACCGTTGAAGAGTTCGAAAGTTTTACAAAGGGCCAGTCTGTTCCCGACATGCCGGCCATCGATGCTATCGCCAAACATCTCGGTGTAAAACTGCCCGAGATAAACGTGGTAGATTTCGCATCGGGCGGCTATCTCCCGGAAACCATGGTCAATTTCATGGGCCTGTTGGGATGGAGTACGTCGGATGACCGCGAGATCATGGCTCTTGAGGAACAGTTAGAATGTTTTGACCTTACCCGGCTGGCAAAATCCAATAGTTTGTTCGACCGCAAAAAACTGATGGCATTTAACACCGAGCATATGCGGATGGTCGGTTCCGAAAAACTGCTTGAGCATTTCAAGCGTTATATCGAGTTGAAAAAATCCCCCGTTGCTTCCGGCGACGATGAAATACTCAATCGTATTTTACTCGCATGTGCAGGTGCCAGGACACTTGCCGAGATAGAAGCCAAAACCCGCTTCCTTTTCTTTGCCGACGATGCTATCGAGTACGACGAAAAGGCGGTCAACAAGGTTCTCATGAAAAACGACGGACTTGGCGTCCTTGCCGAGGTGCGCAAGAGACTTGCCGCACTTGACGACGTCACAGCAGAAGCGATTGAGAACATCCTTCGCACACTCGCCGAAGAACTTTCAGTCGGACTTGGCAAAGTCGCCCAGCCCCTGCGAGTTGCTATTTGCGGAAATACGATCAGCCCACCCATATTCGATTCGGTCGATATGCTCGGGATGAATAACACGCTTAAAAGAATTGATATTACGTTAGAGAAGTTTTCGAAATAAGGAGGTTCATAAAATGTCGCTTTTGGTTACCGGTTCGATAGGTATTGATACGGTTAGAACCCCATTCGGTGTTAGCGAATGCTGTGTTGGCGGTTCTGCGGTTTATTTCAGTTTAGCAGCAAGCAACTTTTGCCCCGTACGTTTTCTCGGTGTCATAGGAGACGACTGTCCCTTTGATCTTGTTGAGATTTTTGCCGAAAGGGATGTCGATCTTCACGGACTGGAAGTACGCCAGGGAAGTAAGACCTTCCGCTGGTCAGGCTCTTACGAAGGAGCGATGAACGAGGCGAACACCGATGACGTCGAGCTTAATGTCCTCTCGGAAGCATCGCCAAAGTTTCCCGATGAATACAAGGACAGCAAGTATGTCTTTCTGGCCAATACTGCCCCTTCGCTTCAGTTGGAACTGTTGGACCAGGTTGACAACCCCGCCTTCGTAGCCGCCGATACCATGAACCTCTGGATAGAGACCGCACTGGACAACTTAAAACTATTGCTCGACCGAATTAACATGCTCGTTCTAAACGACGGTGAGGCAAAACTGCTTACCGGTCATCAAAATGTAACCACGGCGGGCAAGAAGATACTGGAGATGGGACCGGAGGTCGTCATAATAAAACGCGGCGAGTACGGTTCCATGATGCTGACCAGAAATGGCGATTACTTTATGCTCCCAGCCTACCCGACAGAGGTCGTTATCGATCCGACCGGTGCAGGCGATTCCTTCGCGGGCGCAATGATGGGTTCACTGGCACGCGATGACAAGGTCGACTTTGTTTCCCTTAGAAACGCGATAGTTTTCGGTACGGTTTCAGCATCATTTACGATAGGCGATTTTTCGATACACGGCATGAAATCAGCCGATACCGAAAAGATTGAAGAGAGATATGATTTGCTGCGAAAGATCACGCAATTTTAGTTTTTGAATTGAGCTTTTAGATGCGTTGTTTTATTGCCGTTGACATTGATACGAAAATACTGAACCAGGTAGAAAAGCTTCAGAATAATATGCGTAGCGATCTGGGCTCTGCCGCGGAAACGATTAAGTGGGTTCAGCCGCAGCGTATGCACCTTACCCTCAAGTTTCTGGGCGAGGTACCGGACAGCGATCTGATGGAAGTATGTGGTGTAGTAGCCTCCGTGGCCAAAAAACACAGCGGGTTTTCGCTTGAAGTAAAAAATGTCGGAACATTCGGTCGTCCGGCAAGGGTAGCCTGGGTCGGAGTCGATGAAAACAAGATACTTGAAGACCTACAGGCCGATCTGGAAGACAGCTTCGGCCTCGCCGGATGGAAGGCTGACAATAAAAAGTTTGTAGGGCACCTTACGCTTTGCAGAATAAAAAGTTTTGAGACAGGAAGAAGACTAGGACGTTTGATCGGCAGATACGAAAATTTTGAGGCTGGTTCGTGTAACGTTAATTCGGTCTGTGTCTATGAAAGCGAATTAACAAAAACAGGACCGGTCTACAGGCTAATGAAAGAATGCCAGTTAACAGGATAAGTAAGTTTCGGTCGAAAGGCCGAGGCCATAATTTTGATTTTTAATATTTAATATTTTAATTTTTTGATACGTTATCTGAGGAGATAAAATGGCAAAAGCTAAAAAAACAGCGGCAAAGAAGAAGATTAGCAAAACTACAGACGTCTCAGCAGGTGCAGGCGGCAAAGACGGTGCCCTCAGCAGGGCGATCGCACAAATCGAAAAGCAGTACGGAGCCGGTTCCATCATGAAGATGGACGAGTCCAACATATCCAAGATTGAGGGCATAAGCTCCGGTGCGATTTCCATAGACATTGCCCTCGGCGGAAAAGGTTTCCCACGGGGTCGCGTCGTCGAGATATTCGGACCCGAATCTTCCGGCAAGACCACGCTTGCGCTTCACGCCATCGCCGAAGCACAAAAGACAGGCGGAGTTGCCGCATTCATTGATGCCGAGCACGCACTGGATACGACATGGGCAAAAAAACTCGGTGTCGACGTCAGCAGTATGCTCGTCAGTCAGCCCGATACCGGTGAGCAGGCCCTTGACATTGCCGAGATGCTTATCAGATCAAACGCCGTTGATATTATTGTGATCGATTCTGTTGCGGCCCTGGTTCCGGCAGCCGAATTGCAGGGCGAGATGGGACAAAGTCACGTCGGTTTGCAGGCCAGGCTAATGAGTCAGGCAATGAGAAAACTCACCGGTGCGATAAGCAAGAGCAAGACGACCCTTATGTTCATCAACCAGATTCGCATGAAGATCGGCGTCATGTTCGGTAATCCGGAAACAACATCAGGCGGAAACGCACTCAAATTCTACTGTTCCGTACGTGTCGACGTAAGACGAATCGCAACCATCAAGGACAGTACAGGCAGAGCGATAGGTAACCGCATAAGAACAAGGATCGTAAAGAACAAAGTAGCTGCTCCCTTCCAGCAAGCCGAGCTCGACCTCATGTTCGACAGCGGACTAAGCTATGTAGGCGACCTTCTTGATTTAGGTGTCGAATGCGAAGTACTCCAAAAAAGCGGCGCGTGGCTAAATTACGGCGACATGAGACTCGGCCAGGGACGTGAAAAAGCAAAGATATTCTTACAGGAAAACAAGGATCTCACAAGCGAGATAGAACACAAAATACTCGAAGCAAAAGGTATGCTAGCCGAATAGTACGGATGACAGTTTAGAAGTTAAGTTTACTGATAACTCAAGCGAGAAGATACCGTGTTTACATCGAAAGAAATCCGCAGTGCGTTCATAGATTTTTTCAAAAAGAACGGACATACTTTTGTTCCCAGTGCTCCCGTCGCTCCAATCGACGACGAGACCCTGATGTTTACAAACGCCGGCATGAACCAGTTCAAGGATATTTTCCTCCAGCTGAGAAAACCCGATTGCCCGCGTGCGGTAAACAGCCAAAAGTGCATCCGAGTAAGCGGCAAGCACAACGACCTCGAAGAGGTAGGCATCGACACATACCATCACACCTTCTTCGAGATGCTAGGCAACTGGTCCTTCGATGATTACTTCAAGGAAGACGCGATAAAATGGGCATGGCAACTGCTCACGGAAGTTTACGGGATCGACCAGGACAAATTATGGGCGACCGTTTTTGCCGGCGATGAAAAGGATGGTTCCAAGCTGGATGAAGATGCGCTCCAGTTATGGAAGAAGGTTACTTCCATATCTCCGGACCGGATCATCGCCTGCGGCAAAAAAGATAATTTCTGGGAGATGGGAAGCACCGGCCCCTGCGGACCATGCAGCGAAATCCACATCGACCTCGGCCCGGACCGTTGCGACATGCAGCACGTCCACGGCCACAAGTGCGAAGTAAACGCCGGATGCGCAAGGTACATCGAATTGTGGAACCTCGTCTTCATACAGTACAATCGCCAGGAGGATGGCTCGCTGGTCAAGCTCCCGGCCAACTACATCGACACCGGCGCAGGCCTGGAAAGAATAACTGCGGTCCTCCAGAACAAAAAAAGCAATTACGACACCGACCTCTTCATGCCCATCATCGACGCACTTGCCGATCTGACCGGACACAAGTACACCAGTGAGCTTGGCAGCAAAGTCGACAACGCTTTCAGAGTGATCTCCGACCACATCCGCTCGCTGACATTTTCCATCGCCGACGGCGTCATCCCCTCCAACGATGGCCGCGGCTATGTAATGCGCCGCCTCTTACGCCGCGCTGCAAGGTTCGGACGTCTGCTCGATGCACATGAACCATTTATGTACAAGCTGGTAGATGTCGTATCGGATGTCATGGGCGAAGCGTTCGGAGAGGTCAAAGAACGCGCGGACTTCATTAAAACCGTGATAAAAAGTGAAGAGGAAAGTTTTGGACGAACGCTTGATCGCGGTCTTGAAATTTTCGCTCAGGCTGCCAAAAAAGCAGAAAAAAAGGAAGACAAAACAATAAGCGGCGCCGATGCATTCCAGATGTACGACACATACGGATTTCCGCTCGACCTTACTCAGCTAATGGCCCGAGAACGCGGCCTGGACGTAGACACCGTTGGGTTTGGCGAGAACATGGAGCAGCAAAGAGAGCGCGCAAGAGCGGGCCAAAAAACCATTTCGCTAAAAGGGGCCCTTAGCGGTGTCGAACTTCCCGCAACCCAGGACAGCGACAAATACCACAGTCGCCACTGCCAAACCAAGCTTCTCGGCTGGATAGATAAAACAGGATTCGTCACCAAAGGCAGCCTATCCGATAGCAGCAAAGAGGCAGCCCTGGTTCTGGACGCGACTTGTTTCTATGCCGAAAGCGGCGGTCAGGTCGGAGACTTCGGCATCATAGAATCGCCAACCGGAAAGTTCATCGTCGAAAACACCGAAAAGATTGCAGATTGCATCGTCCATAAAGGCAAGATGGTTTCCGGCAGTATCGCGGTAGGTGATGAAGTCAGCGCATCCGTTGATATAAAGCGATTTGCGGTAACGAAAAACCACACTGCAACGCATCTTTTGCAGTGGGCTCTCCAGCAGGTTCTCGGCGATACGGTTCGCCAGCAGGGCAGTCTCGTTTCACAGGAATATCTCCGTTTCGATTTCACATACCCCAAATCGCTTACCGATACGCAGATCGAACACGTCGAAAAGCTCGTAACCGAAAAGATCGCCCAGTCCCATCCGGTTACATGCCATGAAATGTCAATAGACAAAGCAAAAAAACTCGGCGCGATGGCACTCTTCGGCGAAAAGTACGGCAATGAAGTACGCGTTGTCGCAGTTGGTGCAGATGATGCTTCCCAGATCAACAAAGCATTCAGCAAAGAGTTCTGCGGAGGCATTCACGTAGACAACACTTCCCAGATCAACGGCTTTAAGATCGTAAAAGAGGAAAGCATCTCAGCAGGA
>VRUF01000043.1:11716-15530 GCA_019456245.1 Planctomycetota bacterium
CGATAGACGCTCTTTGCCACACACTAAAAGTCCCAGCCGACCAGGTCGTTGGCAGAGTTGCAAAACTTCTCGAAGACAACAAAAGCCTCGCCAAAGAATTGAAACAGGCTTCAAAGCAGGGCGGCGTAGACGTCCTTGCTGAAGCAAGGGGTCTATTGGACAATGCAGAAAAGATCGGCGACGCATCGATCATAACCGGCCAACTTTCCGCAGGCGGTGTAGATCAGGCAAGAGAGGCGATTGACATGCTGAAAAAGAAAGCAAAATCGGCTGTGATAGTTTTAGGTTTATCAGAAGGTGAAAACAAGGCAATGCTCCTTTGCGGTGTCACAGACGATCTCATCAAAAAGGGCGTAAAAGCAGGAGACATAATAAAGCAGATTGCCCCAACAATAGGCGGCGGCGGAGGCGGACGCCCCCAAATGGCACAAGCAGGCGGCAAGGATCCTGCGAAACTGGATGAGGCGCTGGCAAAAGCGACGGAATTGATAAAAGAAAAACTAAGCTAGCAAAATAAAAGTTTTTGAATATTTTTCGTGTTCGCAGTGTCTAACTTTACGGTAATAGACCATATTCCTTAAACAAAAGGAAAAACAGTGATCAAATTTCCGTGTGATAATTGCGGCCAAAAAATAAGTGTTCCTGAAAAGCATGCCGGAAAGGCCGGTACATGCCCTAAATGCAAAAATCGTGTCACAGTACCAAAGACCGATACCCAGATAGAATTACAACCTGTATTTCAACAGGAAGAAGTGGCGCAGTATAAACATGAAGCTGAATATCATTCCTCGCCGAAAATACTTGAAGATGACATAGAGACCGGCCAGCGCAAATATCCATGGCTGATCGACATCTGGCTTTACCCGGTAAGTGCTTCAGGCCTGACCAGCCTGGCAATTATCATAGCCTTTACAGCGATACTGAATTTAATCCCTTTAGGCCCGGCCGGATTTTTACTAAGTCTTCTCATAGGCATTTACTTTGCATGGTATTTGACGGAATGCATCCGTGACAGTGCCGCCGGTGCCACTCGTGCTCCCAATGTAATCGGCAGCGGCTCAGACGATCTTCGCAGCATGTTTGAAAGATGGGGTTATATATTTGTGTGCTATTTTATATGCATTATGCCCATGATTTTCTATACTGCGTTTGATAAACAAAACGATGTGATATACTGGTCCTTGCGGATTTACGGTGCCGTACTTTTTCCAATGCTGTTTTTGTCGATAATAATCCTGGATGGTGCTTCAGCATTTAACCCGGTAACGCTGATTATCGCGATGATCAAAACGTTCCCCAGTTATGTCCTTGTCGTGGCAGTGTTTTTCGGATTTATCATGATGATGTCTCTGCTGCCGTCAGTCGAAAACAAGTTCGCAAAAAGTCTTTCAGGTGCTATCTTTTTGTATATGATTTTCATAGGAGCGCATCTTTTGGGACGGTTTTACTGGTTTAACAGATTCAAACTTGATTGGGGTTGATCATTTTCCCTGCCGGATCGTTACGCTTTTTGCGTGTGCGTCCAGACCTTCCGTCATCGCAAGCCGGATTATATCGTCCGAACTTTCGGCGAGCTGATCCTTGCTGTATTCGATGATGCTGGTGGCCTTGACAAAATCATTCGCACTTAGGGCACTTGCAAACCTTGCGCTCCTTCCGGTAGGTAATGTATGGGACGGTCCTGCCCAATAATCACCGACCGCTACCGGCGAATAATCGCCGATGAATATTGCGCCTGCGTTTTTAATTTTATCCGCAATCTCTCTGCTTTCGTCGCCGCATTGAATTTCCAGATGCTCGGTAGCAAGCTTGTTAGCCCAATGAACCACATCATCCATATTTGCAAGCTCAATAATGCGGCCATATTTTTTCAGACATTCAATCGTACTATCGGCCCTGTCTAACTGTTCAATCTGTTTCGTAAGCTCTTTTAGTACATTTTGTGCAAATGGCATTGAATCTGTAAGTGTAATTGCACTTCCGGGTGCGTGTTCAGCCTGGCTGAGCATGTCAGCGGCTACCCAGGCAGGATTGGCCTTGTCATTTGCTATTATCAGTACTTCACTTGGCCCGGCTATCGAATCTATTCCAACCGTCATACCGGAAACTATCTGCTTGGCCGTTTGCACCCATTTATTGCCCGGCCCTACTATCTTATCGACTATTGGTATTTTTGCCTCCCCATATATACCATAAGCCAGGGTCGCCACAGCTTGTGCGCCCCCGATGCGATAGACTTCTGTTAGTTCCAACTCATGACACACCGCTAAAGTTACCGGATGGATACTGCCGTTGTATCGAGGCGGCGAAACAACCGCTATCTCCTTAACACCCGCTACCTGCGCGGGAACCGCAGTCATTATCACTGTGCTTGGTAGAGGCGCAGAAGCACCAGGAACGCAGATGCCGATTCTTTCAATTGGTGTATATTTGACTTTTCCAGGGATACTTTTTCCAACAAAGATTTCCTGTTGATATTTTTCCACATTTTTAATCGCCTGCTTGATTGAGCCCAAAAGCTTTTTGTCAAGTTTGCTATGAGCTTCTTTTAATTCTTTTCCGTTTATCTGAATCTGGTCAGGTGTTAGTTCAACTTTATCAAATCTTTTTGTGTATTCAATTAAAGCACTATCTTTATTAATTACTATTCCGTTAATAATTTTCAAGACATCATTTCGTTCTTTGCTATCATATCCAAATATTGGTTCTGCTATTATATTGCCCTGTAGCTTTCCAAGTTCGTGGCCATCAAAGTTTTCGTGTGAAATCAGAATTTGGTCGAGGTCATGGCTCATATTTTCTTTCTTATCTAGCGAAATTTCCATTAGTATACGTTCTAACCGCATGTTGAAGCAGCATGTAGTTCTCGCCTTTATATTTGGTCACGGTCCCGGCCACTTTATACCTTTGCCTTCCGAACGAATTTGCGATCCGTTCCTGAGTATTTTGCAAAGCCTGACACGGAAGCAGCCGGAAGCTCAAACCGTCGATCTTTCGCCCAAGTGCGTCCAGTGCGAATATACTCTGTCCGGATTCCAATTTCACAAATCCGCTTCTTCCAACAAGAAGAAAATCGCCTTCGACCTGCAGCGTTTTCCGCCATTTGTCCAGGTTCACCCGGCGTTTGGGCTTTAGCTTTGCCATGATATCTGCCGGTATGACCGCGTCTTCGTCGATCACTTTCTTTGGTTCGTCGCTCTTGAGCTTCTCACGGGCACCAACCGGGATGATAGATTCTTTGATTTGGTTTTCTTCCTGCTGTAGCTGTTTTTCCTTTTCGCTATCGACCCTGGTTTCGATTTCTGCCATAGGAATAAAATATGCGGGGAAAAGAAAATTACGATATGGAGGCAATTCGATTGTCGATTCGGAATCGTCAATTTTCTTTCGGATAGTACCCCGTTTGCTGTATGTCGTAACTGTCCCCCACATCCGCAGGCTAACAGCCGTATGGTTTTTTTGGTTTTGCTCAGCCTCGAAGACGATCTTTTCAAGCGTACTCGAAGGCAGTAGTTCTATGCTTTCTGTTTTCCTGAGAAAAACACTGGTGTCTGTAACATCGACATCCGGAGTAAACACCCACGTGTCACCGTTGCCGGCTTTTCTCACAGTTCCGTTAATACCATTGAATACAAAACCTTCACGAAGAATCGAACCGGGGTACTTAGGCTGCCATACCGCATCGGTAGTTTCCGCAAAAGTTGCAGACGTAAGTACTATAAAGCAGATTATAATTATCATTGATTTATTCATATAGATCGCCCTTATGCCTTTTCTTTAGTATAATTCAACAGCCCATCCGCCAGCAATATAT
>VRUF01000308.1 GCA_019456245.1 Planctomycetota bacterium
CGGCCTTGCATATGACTAATTGAGCTGGCGCTGAACCCAGAATTTTACAGGGGACAAAGCACTAGTTTGATAATTCAAAGCGACTTTGGTATAATAACTTTGTCATTAAGGCGGAACGTGTGTTTTTAGTTCTACAAAAGGGGAATATAAGGTACAGTTTTGATAAACCGAAAAGATCAAGGATGCGGCTGTCTTTTTTTGTGTATTTCTCTGTTTTGGCCTGAATGAGCGTGTTGTGCTGTTTTTTTAGTTTAGTTGGGGTGATTTTGGTTCGCTTTAGTTCTCGCCCAGACATTTCGGACAATAGAACTCGGTAACTTCTCTAAATAGATCAGCTGGCTCCTTCCCTTTTGGCGACGATCTATTTTGAGGCACACAGTAAAGAATTATTTCTTGATATTTCGCTTTAAATAGGCCCTGAACGGCCTTTATCGCTGATTGTGTATTGTGGTGACTACGTAATTTTGCCCTGACAAGCGTTTTATTGAAGATTTTCCTTGACAAGATTGGGACGCTACGTAAAATAGGCAAGCTGGCCTTGGTTGATTCAGATTGCCTGTTTTGCCAGACTCTTTGGCATAGTAGCTGGTATGCTGAGTAACGGAGGTTGAGCGGGCTTGATCCGAATTGGATTACACCTCGCAATGCTTCATTGTGGAGCGGGGGTGAAATGTTGTTTTTTTGGAAGGAGAGTTACTATAATGTTGACTGCGGGCGGTCCGCAGTAAAAAATCAAACTAACACTATTTAAGGAGAAGCAAAATGAAACAGAAATCAGTTAGTATGTTACTATTGGCAATGAGTCTGGTCTTGTTGTCGGGGATGTCAGTTGCGAGTGCACAGGATGTAATAACCTACACCGGTGACGCCTACGAGTCAAAATGTAACGTGTGTTTAGAGGCGACCGTGCTTGATGATATAACAGAAGACCCCAATTCTGGTCTCACAGTCCGATTCAAAATTAAACCCAAAGGAGGAAATTGGGGTGGGAGTACAGTTGGCACCGCGACAACAGGTCCTCTTGGTGTTGCCACACTATGTATTGGAGCAAAAGCTCCCGGTGAATACAGAGTGAGAGCAATAATAGTCGGTAGCGGTGGTGTAAGGGTTACAACTGATCTGAATATATACGCAGCCCGTGCAACAGGGGGTGGCCAGATTGTTCAGGAAGAAGGTGCAAAGAGAAAAAATTGGTATAAAATTTCCTTCGGAATGGGTGCTTACGATCTTGGTGGCGACGGTCTCAAGCTGGATAGCTGTGAGGTAACCTTCCACAACGTCAGCAATAATGATATTGACAAGTGGAAATTCGTGGGCGACGAGCTAACGGGGATGGTGTTCAGTCCTGATGGAACTGGGGCTGAACTCATCATTTCGGGAGAACTCGAAGATAAGAAGGAGGATCCTCAAGGAGCCGCTTCGATAACGATCAGGCTCCAGGACTTAGGAGAGCCTGCGTGGCTCGACAACATTCGATTGATACTTACCGGTGTCGAATCGTACGATTCATCAGATAGCGGTGATTTCCCGAGTGATACCGCGAACCGGACATGGACAGCAGCTGGCAATTTCCAGGTTGAAGAGCTAGACTGTCCATAGTAATGGCTTGTTAATGAAGAAATGCATAGTATTGTAATGCGATTAACTAAAGGGAGGTCTTTCGGGGCCTCCCTTTTTTTTAACGGCTACCATTTGGTATAAATCTTTAAATATATCCTCAAATTGACCGGGTGGTAACAAACCTCTCCCCACCCGGCCATATGCAATAAATTAAGTTTTTTCTGAGCCTACGCGCTGGGCTTGTTAAGCTTGGGCTTGGTCAGTTCGATAGCTAATATTATTCTCTTCTTAAAACACACAACATTTTTTCAGTTCCTCGCTATAAATTCATTCCGTCTGATCAGCTACAACATTTACCATAGGCAAACCTCCTTACAAATTACAGTGTTTTCCATTTAGGTGAACATTCCATGAATATGGAATGCCTGTGGCTACCTTCGTAGTTATAATTACCCCGAAAATGGAATTTGGAATGTGAGATCATTGCAGTTTTTTTTGCGGGCCGGTTGCTTCCATCCTTCGCCAAGGCTACGGCGAGACAGGTTGCGACAGTTTTTAGTCCCTCCTTCGGCGGGCAGGCTCTTGGTCGTTAGTCGAAATGAAGCAGATGATTTGCACTTTTTGCAAATCGCCATTTTTTATTTTGTGTTTCGTGGTGGTTGATTGTTATTGTGGTGCACGAGGTCCTTCGACTTCGCTCAGGGCAGGCTCTTCGACTTCGCTCAGGATGACAGGGGGGGCTTGTTGGGTGGAGGTTTTACTTTGCGATATGGTTTTTGCGGGCCTTCGGCCCTTACCCCCGCCCTAAAGGCAGGGGGTTAAATGAAATTTGATTCCACCTTTGGCGGAAACTGTTTTTATGTTGTGCTTCGTGGGTAGCTGCCATTTTAAGGTGTTAAGGAATCCCTGTCTTGAGAAAAAAAATTTGCGCTGATTACCCGTTTATTATGCCGGCAAAGGCAGTTTTTTGAAGGTATCTTGTCTAGTACAGTGTCCCTGATGAAATTCAGGGTCAGCTTGCTGCAATCAGCCATCTGCTGCGTTCGTCTGCATCGGCAATGCTACAACATTGCCTGCTTCGACGGCCTT
>VRUF01000044.1:0-2674 GCA_019456245.1 Planctomycetota bacterium
AAGTAATTTACCGGTTCGCAACCCATGTCCGCCCCCGATTCCAAGCTTTTCCTCGATAATACTTGCCCCCATGATACCGATTGCAACCGCCTCACCGTGCAATATCTCAAAACCGCTCCCGCTTTCAACCGCATGACCGATCGTATGCCCGTAATTAAGGATACGCCGCATATTCTGCTCCGTCGGATCCTCACCCACCACCGCCGCCTTGATCGAGCAGTTCTTATAAGCGATCTCCTCAAGCACCGCGTTTTCACGCTTCAAAATCGCCCCCATATTACCCTCAAGGAACTCAAAATATGCTTTATCTGCGATCAAAGCGTGTTTGACCCCCTCAACCAGCCCCGCCCGGTACTGCCGTTCATCAAGCGTTTTAAGCGTCTCAACATCAATATAAACCCCATCAGGCTGCCAGAAAGCTCCAAAAGCATTCTTGCTCACACTCGAATCGACACCAGTTTTCCCCCCAACGCTCGAGTCCGCCTGTGCAACAGTCGTAGTAGGTATCTGAACCACTTTAATACCGCGTTTGAATATCGCCGCGCAAAAACCTGCAATATCGCCAACCGTACCGCCTCCAAGTGCAACGATTAAACTGTCACGCCCGAAGAAATCTTCTTCCATCTTTTCGATTATAGAAACAACTGTATCGATATGCTTGCTCTCCTCACCGGCAGGATCGATTACATAAACCCCACTATCCCCATCGCCGACAAGCGATTTAACATGACCTGCCTTTTCAAGGTTGCTGTCTGTCACAACAAACTTGCGCAACCCCGGATACTTCGCTTCCAACTTCCCCCAAAGCGCATCAAGAATCCCGCTTCCGATAGAGATCGTATAGCAACCCTCACCAACTGCCGGTATTGTAACGTCAACTTCCCGCATATAAAATCCAACTTTATGTTTATAATAAAAAAGCCTCGGCCAAAGGCCGAAACCACCACTTATGTCTTGTGCCTTATGTCTCTTTTAATACGATATAACCGCATGGATCGGATAATTGCCAAGCTTTTTTCTGCCTTCAAGTACCGTAAGTTCTATCAGACATGTAAAGCCAATGATTTTTCCGCCAAGCTGCTCAACAAGCTTACCTGCCGCCGCCATTGTACCTCCCGTTGCCAGAAGATCGTCCACCATCAATACACGAGATCCCGTTTCTATCGCATCACGATGCACCTCGATAGTATCGCTGCCGTACTCAAGATCATAAGTCACCGACTCCGTATAATGAGGGAGTTTACCAGGTTTACGGATAGGTATAAAACCCGTACCAAGTTTTTGAGCTACCACCGACCCGAAAATAAAACCCCTCGCCTCAACTGCCGCAACATAATCGATCCTCTCGCCTGCAAAAGGCTCACAGATCGCCGCTATCGACGCCGCAAAACCTTCCGGATGTGCAAGCAGGGGGGTGATGTCCTTAAAGAGGATGCCTTCCCTTGGGAAATCCTCGATGTCTCGAATGTAATCCGTCAGCATGATCGTATTGTCAGCCATTTCAACCGCCTAAAAAAAGTGAATACAAAGTGCTTACAGCAAAGACAAAAGATCAGCCAAAAAAAAGGTGTTATCATTAATTCAGTTTCGGCCGTCCTGTCTCGCCATAGCTTTCTTGTCTCACCGAAGCCTTGGCGAAGGTGGAAGCGACGGCGGAAAGGCCGTATCCTCAACTAACAACTAAAAACTAATAACTAAAAACTCTCAAACTAACCAATCGGTCAGTTTGAGTTACTCTTCTTCTGTCTCATCCGTCATCAATTCATTGAGCTGAGCAAGTGCACCTAGCTGTATTTGTCGAACCCGCTCACGTGTCAGATCCATTTCCCGGCCGATCTCCTTTAGCGTCAACGGCTCCTGGCCGCCAAGACCAAACCGCAAACTCAGCACACGTGCTGATCGAGGGTCGATCTGCTCCAAAAGCTTGACCGCCTTGGCAAGCTCTTCGTCTGTGCCAAGAGCATCTTCCGGCAACCCCATTCTATTGTCTTCAAGCGTTTCGTCAAGTCCCGTTCCATTTTCATCAGAATCACCCTGGAAACCTGCATTGACAGTCCTGAAAATCGTCTGAATCGCATGCGCCTTTTTCTTCGTCAGTTTCATCTCCTCTGCCATCTCTTCAAGCTCAGGTTCACGACCAAGATCAACCTCCATCTTTGCTGCTGTATGACGCCAATGATTGATTAGTTCCACCATATAAGTCGGAATATGGATCGGCTGAGAATTCGAAAGCAGGGCACGCTTGATTCCCTGTTTGATCCACCATGCAGCATAAGTGCTGAAACGAACCCCATGCTCAGGATCAAATGAATCCACAGCACGGATAAGTCCGATATTACCCTCTTCAATCAGGTCGCCAAGGCCCATTCCACGACCGCCGAAATGTTTGGCGATACTGACAACAAGACGAAGATTACTGCAAACAAGCCTCTCTCTTGCTTCCAGATCGTCATAGTCCTGAACCAAATGCCCAAGCTCTTGCTCGTCTTCCCGGGTCAAAAGGCTAACTTCGTCAATTTCTTTCAAATACTCGCGTAATGTTGCATCAAATGCCATAGCTGGCTCCCAAAAGCATGCCCCGGGTATCAGGGTACAAAATGATCGCTGATAATATTACGGCCAAACGCCCATCTATGTATCGGCATCTAAACCATAGACCCTTAACCGGCAGGCC
>VRUF01000044.1:2684-15477 GCA_019456245.1 Planctomycetota bacterium
AGGGTACAAAGACCCGCCGATAATCTTGCGGCAAACGCCATTTATATATCGGCATCTAAACCACAGGTTCTTAACCTCCCGACCCTCACTGTCAGCATCAACAAAGCAACTATTCACATTATTTAAAAAAAAAACGGTGAGCCAACGCAGTATCCGGCAAAATTAACCGGATTATACAGTTTTGGCTCACCGCAAAATACCACAAATAGATTTTGGAGCGTTACTACTGGTTTTCGTCAGATTCCTTACTCTCGATGTTTTCAGTTTCATCCGCTCCGGAATCTGCTTCTTCCGCAGGAGCCTCTTCTGTTTCTTGCTCTTTAACCGCACTTTCTTCTGCCGCAACTGCTTCTTCGGCAACCGCTTCTTCAGCAACCGCTTCTTCGGCAACTGCTTCTTCAGCAACCGCTTCTTCAGCCGCAGCCTTTGCTTCTTTGTCTCCTTCGGTTTCAAGTGTCACAGAGTTAGGTATCAGCATACCATCAAGTCCGCCACGACGTTGCGGAGCATCTCCCATGACCTCCATGTCTTCGGAGATCTTAGCTTGCTCTTCCGTCGACAGTTTTTCGCCAGCGTCGCTTTCCGCTGCCCACTGAACGCGACGCAGGCTAAGACCTATCTTACGTGCATCGGTGTCAACACGAAGGATCTTCACTTCAAGCTCATCGCCAAGATTCACAACATCCTGAGGCTTATCGATCTTTTCATCGGAAAGTTCGGAAATATGAAGCAGACCTTCAAGATCTGGCTCAAGTTCGATAAATACACCGAAATTCGTAAGTTTAGTCACAATTCCGTGTACGATCTGACCGGGCAGGTACTTCTCCGGTATTGCGTGTATCCACGGATCCGCTGTCATCTGCTTCACTCCAAGAGAGACCCGATGTTTTCCTTCGTCAACTTCAAGAACCAGGCATTTGATCTCAACGCCTTTGTCATAAGCTTCGCTGGGATGGTTGAACTTCTTTGTCCAGTTCATATCGGAGATATGAATAAGACCGTCGATCCCGGGTTCAATCTCGACGAACGCACCATAATTCGTAAGTCCCGTAACCTTGGCATTAATGATTGTACCAGGAGGATACTTCTGCGATGCAATGGTCCACGGATTAGTCTCGAGCTGCTTGATACCAAGTGAAATTTCCTGCTTATCCTTATTTACGTCAAGAACCACAACTTCGATATCTTCGTTAAGGTTAAGAATATCCGCTGGATGTGCGATACGTCGCGTCCAGCTCATCTCACTGATATGAACAAGCCCTTCGATTCCTTCCTCAAGCCGAATAAACGCTCCGTAGTTCATGATATTGACAACTGTACCCTTAACACGCGAACTGATCGGATAACGATCTTCCGCGGTCTGCCATGGGCTCTGAACTTTCTGCTTAAGGCCAAGCGATATCTTTTCGTTATCTTTATCGACGCCGATAACCATGCATTCGATTTCCTGATCGAACTGTACTATCTCGGAAGGATGAGATATCCTGCCCCAGCTAAGATCAGAAATATGAAGAAGACCGTCGAGACCGCCAAGGTCTACGAATACGCCAAAGTCGGCGATATTCTTAACGATTCCCTTGCGAACCTGACCAACTTCGATCTCTTTAAGAATCGTCTCCTTGCTGCTCTTGCGTTCTTCCTCGATCAGTTTACGACGTGACACCACGATATTGTGATTCTCGGTATCGATCTTAAGTATCTTGCATTCAAGCTCTTGGCCGATAAACCTGCTGATGTCACCAGGCTTGCGAATATCAACCTGAGACGCCGGCAAAAATACCGGAACTCCGATATCAACCAGAAGACCGCCCTTGATACGACGAGTTACCCTACCGGTTACAATATCACCCTCGGCATTGTTAGCGATTACACGTTCCCATCCGCGAATTCGGTCTGCCTTACGCTTATTCAGAAGTATACCGCCTTCGGCATCGACCTCTTCGATAAGCACTTCGATTTTCTTACCGGCTACTATTTCTTCTGGATCGTCAAATTCACTTGCATCGACAATACCTTCGCTCTTAAGCCCAAGCTCTACGATAACATCATTACCAAGACGAAGAACGATCTTACCTTCAAGGATCGTACCGGGTTCAAGAGATGCCATTTTTGATTCAAGCGTTTCCTCGAGCATTGTGCTTTCAGATTCACCGAAAATTGCCTGTACTTCGCAGTTTAATTCCTCTTCCGAAATCCCCAGGGTGCTGAAAATATTTCTGTCTACCATAATATTAATTCCTAATGTGGAGTCTGTTACCTCAGCTCGTCGGCGCCCCACATTCACGCCGAAAAACCGAACAATTAACAACTATCAATAAAAAACGCATCAGCCAACGCAGCCAATACGATCTATCTAAAACTAACGACCAACGATTAGTAGGCCCTCAGCTTTTCAACAAAATCATTGATCACCCACTCAGGCGTAGAAGCCCCAGCCGTAACACCGGCGCAAGACCTTCCGCGCAGCACTGTTTTATCAAGTTCGTGCCAGTTTTGCAAGTGAAACGTTTGATTATTGTGTTTTTTGCACAATTCCGCAAGCTTGCGGGTATTGGCACTATGTAATCCCCCCAATACGAACATAATATCAACCTCCTTACAAAGTTTCACAGCAGAATCCTGACGCCTGATCGCCTCCCGGCAAAGAGTATTAACCACCTTAAGCTCAGAAAAACCACGTTTTATGATTTCTCCCACCATCTCAGCAAAATGTCCCGGGCTCTGAGTTGTCTGGCTGATAACACCAAGCTTGCCATGCTCACCAAGCCGGCAAAGGTCTTTTTTGCTCCCGATAACTACCACATCTTCCCCAAATCCAACAATTGCCTTAACTTCCGGATGCGTTTCGTCGCCTATTATCACGATTTTATAACCCTCGGCACTCAGAGTGTGACAGAGCTTCTGGACTCGCTTTACCAGAACACATGTTGCGTCAACGATCTCAAGTCCCTTTTCTTCGATCTGCCGAAATTGTTCAAGTGTTGCACCATGCGACCGGATCAGCACCGTCCCGGAAGCGACCTCATCGACACTGCTCACTGTCACAAGACCAGCCTTCAACAGTTCGGTCACAACATCGGCGTTATGAATGATAGGCCCCAGGCTGTAAACTTTCTTACCCTTGCTAAGCGTCTTCCTTGCAAGCTCGATCGCAACATTTACACCCTTGCAAAATCCGCACTTTTCAGCAATAGTTACTTTCATGATTCTTTGTCCTCCGAATATATGTATGCTTCCTTACCCCCGACCTTACGAAGTTCATCCTGCATCTGACGCATCTTATTCATAAGCAAAACAGAAAACGCTTTATCCCCCATCTCAGCTATCTCCTCTGCCGTTATCGCCTCTCCGTAACTAACCCGAACCTTACCGAGCGACGGCCACTTTTTGCTTCTCGGCCAGCACTCAAAAGCTCCGTCAATAACCACAGGAACCACAGAAGCACCCGTTTTTCGAGTCAAAAGCGTAAATCCAGGCTGAACTTTCGCGATCTTACCGTCATAGGTACGCGACCCCTCAGGGAAAAGACAAACAGTCGCGTTTTCTTTCAGCTTACCGATTATCTTACGCATTGCTCCAAGATCTGCCGCCCCGAGACGTATGGGGATTGCATATACAAATTTCAGAAAAGAACCAACGAACTTATGCTTAAAAAGACTGTCCCGAGCAACATAATACATATGACGCCGTACAAGCAACTGGCAAAATATCGGATCGAAAAAGCTCTGATGATTACTAAGAAATATCACAGGCCCCTTGGAGGGAACATTCTTAACACCATACCCACGCATACGGAAAAAGGGTACAAACGTCACAAACAGAATATCCCGTATAATCTCATAAACAATTTTATTAAACCAAAACTTAATCATAAAATCTCATATAAAAATAACGATTGCCGAAGGCCCGCATAACACCCACGAATTATAGGCCTAAATACGAATCGGTCAAGCCGCAAACAAAACTTGCATCTCTATACAAATTTTAAAGCCCCTCAATTATTCACAGAACAACATACTTTCTTCATCGTAACAACTCCAAAGGGAAAAGGCTGGGGAAATATCGGAGTGAGCTTTCCCCTTGTTTAAAGAAAGAATTTACTCCTCCTGAAGGTATAGCAACCCGGAGTCCGGGGGGGACTCCGGGTTTTTCTCTACCCTCACCTATTCTGCCCCAAAGCCGCATCACTTCATCATTGGCCATTCCGTGTTGAGTGTTGGCTATTCATCTTTTTCTCCTGTAGCAGCCCCAACGAACCACCAGTCTCCTAAATCGTAGCAATTGTAGAAAAGAAAGGCTGGGGAAATTAGGAGTGAGCTTTCCCCTTGTTTAGAAAAAGAATTTACTCCTCCTTAACAAGAATGAGCTCGGGTATGAGGATATTCGGGCTCATTTGTTATCCTCGGCAGCCATGTTTTATGCACTCACTCATTCGCCGAACCGTAGGAATTATATATAAGGCAAAGGAGTAGAATATGAGTATTACAGCCGAAAAATCAGAAAAAAAGCTCAGAAAAGGCCATCTAAGCCACGATCTCGGCTTATACATGGGGCGCAAAGTCTACTTACACAAGAGGAAGAAACACGAAAAGCCCAAACACCAGCCGGATATCCCCACCGAAGAAGAGTTCTACGGGCTATACGATCCATACGACATCTTCGGTCCCTTCGGACCGTATTGGGGCTAATATATTGATCACGATTGAAAATTCCCGTTTTGTTCGCGGTAACTTGCTTGCAAACAAATAGTTACCATTTTATTCGCGTCCGCGTACTACCCTTAAGGGTATGCATTGTCTGTGGAATAATTATAATATAAATCCAATTGTCTTACAGAAAAACGCAATTACAGCATTTATAACAACGATTTTCGGCCAATCTTCAAAAATATCGGTTTTCGGCATTGAAATCGTCCAGCCAATGTCCTATAATGAGGGTATCGACAGAGTAGTTTTGTACGTTATATGACACAAGGGTGAGTTCGTACGTCAGTTGTCGGTTTATCTTTTAGTTTGGATAATACTATTAGACAATAGACGGGGGTATAAAATGAAAAGGTTATTTGTATTTGGTCTGGTACTTGCGTTGGGTTCGATTGCGCAAGCAAATCCAGTTACCATTGCGACATTTGAAGATCCCTCAGCGACGTCCACAGACTGGCTTTTCGAAATTATGAATAATGGTGACAACGGTGACATTATAGGCGGATGGACTGGTAGCGGCCTTGATCTGAAGGTACCAAGTGCAAGCAAGATTTACACTAATACATGGTTCAGGATGACAATTTTGTTATATGGCGGTGGCATTAGCGGTGAAACAGGTGCAGGAGCGATCGAATTTTATACTAATGGAGGTGTGGATTCAATTCTGAAAATCAATTTCGCAAAAGCATTTCTAAGCCAGGGCGGTCTTGCATCGAATTGGCTTTACTCTTCAGAATCT
Source organism: Planctomycetota bacterium (assembly GCA_019456245.1). Classification (GTDB taxonomy): domain Bacteria; phylum Planctomycetota; class Phycisphaerae; order Sedimentisphaerales; family Anaerohalosphaeraceae; genus VRUF01. The sequence continues at coordinate 8,127 of VRUF01000044.1, forward strand.
GACATCAAAATCACAGGTGTTGACTTTGCCGGTGAGCTTACCGGAGAAGCATCATTCGGTTTCGTTTTTACAAACTATGTAATAATGCCGGATGACGGCGGATTCACAGCAACAGCAGCTTTTGTATCTTCTGCGATTACCCCCGAACCGGCAACAATGGCGTTGTTTGGACTCGGCGGTTTGCTGCTTCGCAGGAAACGTAAAGCATAGCCGTAAAACCTAAACCTAAAAAAAGAGGGCCGGCAATTCCAATCTGCCAGCCCGTTTTTTTGCAAAATCAAAACACCTTAACAAGGTTAAATAGCTACAAAATAAGCAGTTATGTCAACCCGCCCAACTTTTGCCAAGAGCAAATATTTTGAGCAAGCCCCTTTTTTCCACTCAAACAACCCCCCGGAGAATTTTTATAAGAACCGCAATACATCTGGTTCGTCTAAATAAGAAAGGGGGCGGTTTTTTATCTTAAAAGTAAGAGTATTAAGGACTGCGACCCAAGGTCTAAAACAGGTTATAAACGTTTATATTGTGTAAGGAGAAAAAAAATGGAAGGGTACAAAAAAACATCCACTGTGATGGCCATGATAGCTCTTTTAGCAATGCTGGCTTTGCCGGCCTTCGCTGCCAGACCGAGATATCTACCCCATCCGGCAGGTCATTTCCCGGCTAGACCCGTTCCGCAAGCCGAACTTGCCGAACCCGAAGTCTCACAGGCTGAGGAATTTGACCCCATAGGATACGCCTTTGGCATTGTTGACGGAGCATTTGAATTGGCCGATGACATACTTGAATCTATATTTGTATGCGAAAGACCGTCTGGAGGTTAAAACATCGAACTCGCGGAAACTTCAACTATACGGTAAGGCATACAGGTCGAGCAGAGGGATCAAGGGCAGCGAGCATTTTCTCTAAGCCCGTTGCCCTTTTTAGAATGCTGTGTTCAGCTAAGGGTTGGGCTGTTAAATCTCACTGCTCAAAATAGTAATAAATTTCTCCGCAACTACGATAGAAGCATCCATCGTAGCGATAACCTCGTTAGTCTTATTCACTGCTACGGACATTTCCTCCTCAAGTGATGTCGCCGTATACGAACTCAGATTATGTTTCAAAAACAGCAGGTAATCGCTCAATGCTATTATCGCAGGTTCGATCTTCCCACCGGCACTTTTCATCAAATGCACCACTTCCTCGCACTGCTGCCGTGTCTTTTCCAGCTTTAACTCGCTTGCCCTTCGAAGCTTTTCGTTAGAAAAAAGGTCAAGCTCATCCTCCCAATCCCTGAGAAACTCTTTCGTCGCGTTTTCAACGGTAGCTATTCGCTTAATAAAGCTCGTAGCCTTCTGACCGCACTTATTAAGATCCGCTTCAAGCTGCCGTTTCACTTTATTTGACTTCTTATCCCGCGATACATCAACCGATGAAAGCGTTTTAATGGTAGCACTAAACTGCTTCTTTGCACTTACCTCAGAATTTTTAGCGGATCGTATCTTATCAATAACCTTTGCCCGCTTATCCTGCTTAAAAGCATGAACGCTCGGATAGAAAGACTGTGCGCATCCCAATATACCGCAAAGCAAAAACAAAGCCGCCAGAACAGATATTTGAAACTTTCCTCTAGCTCCCATAATAACCCCCATAAATAAACATGTGAACAACCCCAATTGAGCAAAGCCAAATCCACAATGGTCGGCGCTCTGAACATAGCTCTAATCGGAAGCAAAACAACCGAACTTTAACAAATAAGCCAAAGGATAACGCAAAATCCAGCCAGAAAAACGACTTGACATTCATCGCTGAGATAATATGATACTTTACGACGTTTCTTTTAGAGACGCGGATATTAATTGTTAATTCTTACAAATGGAGTAATTATGAAAGACTCAGCAGCAAAGACAACGCAAAGGTCATTATTAACGGGCTCAAAAAGCACTATGAGGTGGATGGTTTTGTTTACCTTGATGGTTTTATTGGCCGGTTGTGCATCTGTTTCGAGCAAAAACCCTCCTGCTCCGATCAAAACCCTCATCGTAGACGGCCAGAATAACCATAAGTGGGCTCAAACAACGCCTGTGCTCGAAGAGATGATGGAGGCATCCGGCCGTTTTACCGTTGATGTATCCACCTGTCCGCCAAGAGGTGAAGATATGACTGCCTACAAGCCTGACTTTGCTGCATATGATCTGGTAGTAGTCAACGACGGTCATAAGGCGGACCCATGGCCCCGCCAAACGAAACTCGCGTTTGAGAAGTTTGTCTCGGACGGCGGCGGCGTCGTGATCTACCATGCGGCAGACAACGCATGGCCACACTGGAAAGCTTATAATGAAATGATCGCCATCGGCGGTTGGGACGGTCGAAATGAAACGAGCGGACCCTATCTCTACATGGATCAGGATGGTAAGGTGATACGCGACACATCCAAGGGTAAGGGAGGGGGCCACGGCAAGAAGGTCCCATTTGAGATTACAGTTCGTGACACAAAGCACCCCATCACCAAAGGACTGCCCGTAACTTTCATGACCGGCCCGGACGAGATGTATTCCTTTTTAAGAGGACCGGCCCTTAATGTGACCATTCTCGCCACGGCCTATTCTCCAAAGGAAAACAGTGGCTCAGGCCACCATGAGCCTATGTTAATGGTTATCAACTATGGTAAGGGTCATATATTCCACACAGTGCTCGGCCATGCAGTCCCGCACATTCAAAAAGACAGTTTCAAAATCACCTACTTGCGAGGAGCCGAATGGGCCGCGACTCAAAAGGTTACGATCAAAGTACCCGAAGGATTCCCAGCCAAATAAAAGTGAGTTAGCAAAAGTTAAGTTTTTCATACAAGAAGTGATGTATTTTTTCGCAGAATGTTTAAACATAAAGGAACTGGGCGAATTATCAGGATCAATACCGTAAGCACAAAAGCCGATGGTATTACTCCTACAACACCTGAGACGAACGCTGCTATCAAGATACGTGCAAAATTGTCACAAGGTGAGCATTTATTATTAATTCCTAAAACTGGAGGTTAGTATTATGGATACAAAGATATTTGCCACAAGATCGGATTTAATGGTAGGTTTAGAAAGGATTGAGTCGCAAAAGGATTTGCATTATGCGATAGCGGGGCTTTATACTAAAGATGAAGTAATTGAATTAGAAATATTGGATTCCTTATTAAATGTAAAGGGAATAGGATACACCATTTCCAGTCAGTATATTGCTGGGACACAGTTTTTAGTTGTTGAAAGTAAGTATAAAATTAAGACAGAAAAAATTAAACAAATAAAAGGGGTACACAAAGGCAAGTACCTATATAATGTTGGGCCATTGAAGAACTCCCATTCAATTATTTTTCTACCTAATGGTATATATCAGGATAACTACCTAGTCCGTGGAAGCATTGGGACTGTATCTGAATCTAAAAAATCGATAGAACTTTACAATTTTTTTTCCAAAGGAATTATCAAAGGATTTACCAAAATAAAAGGCTGGTACGTTGGTCCCGAGGCTATGAAATTTGCCGAATCCGGCGTCAGGCTAATTACAATGCATGCTCAACAATCGCCAGAATATGATTTATCAATAGATTAAGATTTCTTTACCTTGTCCTACTCAAAAACTCATCTGATGCTTAATTTTGAAGTTTGACAGAATTGATCGAGTTGTTTTTGCTCTTTTGAAAATTGAATAACCTAAGGCGGTGCGGAAGTATCTACTTACAACCATGTTGGCTATGACGGCCTTGGCCGCAAGGCATGGGATGCTGATCCGGTCTTGACTTCAAGGAACACTATTGACGGTATGACTACGACTGCGTTTAATGCTTTCCTTGATAGTAATACTAAACAGTTCAATTACGATGCGGTTGGGCGATTGGAACAGGTAGTTCTGCCTGTTGTTGACGACCCGAATGATGATCCGGATGATGGCGAAACGGTTAACCCGGTTTATGATTATTTCTATGATGACTATGGCAACCAGATCGGTATCCTTGATTCGCTGGGACGTCTGACCGTCTTTAAATATGATTATATGGGCCGCCAGATTGAAAAGTTTATGCCGTTTGCCGTTGCCCCTGTTGATCAGTCCGATCTGCTTGATGGTACCGTAAACGTTTATGATGTACTTGCTACCAGCGATCCTAATTCTCAGCAGCAGTTCTACGACGATTCCAACGGTGGACGTGTCTTCAAATCCAGAGACTATAAGGGTCAGGTGACGTATTACTATTACTATGGCTTTGATTATGTAACCCAGGATGGCGGCGGCACCTTCTATGGCAAGCCGGGACAGCTTTGCTATAAAAATTCTTATTTTACCGATCCTCAAACAGACGATATTTCCAAGCCTGATCCTGAAACGGAAACTCCCGACAGCCAGACTAGTTACATTTACGATGAATACGGCAGACAGGAAACGGTAGACTTTGACGATGATACCACATACTACTATTACGACTCGCAGGGCAGAACTAACAAGATCGTTTCGCAGCAGGGTACCGTAAATTACGATTACGACGCGATAACAGGTCGTAAGATCGCGACATGGACAGGAACCAATTCGGCAGTGCCTGTCACTAAAACAGAATACACCTATGATGAAATGGGCAGGGGAAATTAAATGGGGAAATTAAATGGGTCCGGTACTTTTTTTCTTGATATCGCTGTTTTTGGCGTTATAATCGGCGATTATGCCCAGGCGAAAAAGAATAACTAAAGGGAATATTGTCTATCACGTTCTCAACCGTGCTAACGGTCGGCTGCGTATTTTTAAGAAGCCTCGTGATTTTGAGGCTTATGAGGAGATTCTTGCCGAAGGGCTTGATCGCTTCGATATGCGTATGTGCGGCTACTGCATTATGTCCAATCACTGGCACCTTGTGTTGTGGCCCAGAGCCGATGGCGACTTGTCGGCATTTATGCGATGGGTAACACAGACGCATTCACAGCGATGGCATGCAGCTCACGGCACCGTCGGAATTGGCCATCTCTACCAGGGCAGATACAAAAGTTTCCCTGTTCAATCTAATGCTTACTATCTTACGCTGATGCGTTATGTCGAGTCCAATCCGCTGCGAGCCGGCCTTGTCGAAAAATCCGGCCAATGGCCCTGGAGCAGTCTGGCAATACGAACAGGCAAATCTGACAAGCCGATCACCTTATGCAAAAGTCAGGTTGACTTGCCGAAACAATGGCATAGAATGGTGAATAATCTGACGACTGTTGATGAGATCATCGGCGGTAATATTGAAAGATCCATCGAGCGAGGTAGCCCGCTTGGCAATGATGACTGGACAACAAAGACAGCAGGCCAGTTGGGATTGGAATCAACAATACGGCCAAGAGGAAGACCGAAGAAATATTAACGATGCAAATAAATCGCCTATCTTGCCGGGAAAAATAAAGGGGGCGGCCAACATCATAATCACAAAATTTAAATTGCCGGAAAACTTCCTTTGTGAAAACATTCACAAACACTATGAAAATTCAATAGACAATAGTCATACCAATCCCGATGCAGACGAACGCAGCAGATGGTTGATTGCAGCAGGCTGATCCTGAATTTTATCAGGGGCACAGTACTAGGTTTCTTCCCAGAAGTTCTTATTGCTGCTGGAGTTAACGCTTGAACCGCCCATCCAAATCTCGTCGGGATCTTCTTCTTCATCCCAGCTTATAGCGTTAGCGGCACGCAGTGCTTTTGATTCCAGCTCAGCATCAAACAAAAAATCACCGGCTGCTTTTTCAGCAGTATCCGGCAATTGCGAACTAGCCGTAACTTCTTTGCGGGGAAGAGGTTGCGGGTTTTTCCTGGTTTGGTTTGCCGGTTTGTCGACGACATTAATTTCGAACAAAGGATTGGTGACGGCAGGCTTGTTTTCGATTTTGTGATCATCCGATACCATCGCATTGACATTGCCGGCAACCGAAACGGCATCGATTTGAATATCTTCCTTAGCCTCCATAACCTCTGCTGTAGTATCGACTTGCGCATTTTCGTCGAAGTTTCCTTCCATTGAAATCGCTTCATCATATGCAAGATCGAGAGCACTGATTTCAACTTCATCTTCGATAATGTCGGAATTTTTGGCAGGGTCGTCTTCGGCAAAAGGTGCCCAGCGGGTACTGAAAACGCGGTTTTCGGCTGTTTTGTACGCACTGGCGTCTAATACTGTTTCGGTGTGTGAGACGATGTCCGGTTCGGATGCAGTTGAGCCTATCAGGTGGTGCATTCTTGCGATTGATGCGGACATGTTGTTTTCGTAAAACGTTTGTCTGGCTATGTTTAGCAAAATTCCAGCCGCGGCTGCCGAAAGTAAAAGGCTTGTTCCGCCTGCACTTACGAACGGCAGCGGTATGCCTTTGGTGGGCAGTACTACGGTTACGACGCCGATATTTACAACGGCCTGCAGCGCGATGGTGATGATAATTGCGCTTGCTAACATCCTGCCAAATATAGAGTTACAACGCCTGACGAGTATGACCGATGCGATTACCAATATGGCGAACAGGGCGATGACAGCAAACGATCCTGCAAATCCCAGTTCTTCTGAGATTATGGCAAATATGAAATCGGTGGTATCTTCGGGCAAATGGCCGTACTTTGAGATGCCGTGGCCTAGTCCCTTACCCCATATACCACCAGTACTTATGGCAATTAATGACTGCTGTCCGTGGTAGGCGGCAGGGCTTTGCGAATCGGCTATGAAGAACGCGCGGAGACGTTCTATGCGGTATGGTGTACTTGCTATGGCAAAGTACAGGGCTGGTAGAATGACCGGCAGGGGGGTGAGAAAATGCCACCAGCGGGCGCCTGCGATCAGGAGCATTAAAAAAACGATAAATGCTATAAATGCTGCTGTACCAAAGTCTTGTGTCACAATGAGAGCGCATACGATGCCGGTTATTGCGCATATTGGGAGGAATCTTTTTTTGTATTGCTTAATCGAATTTCCGAAAAAATCGAGCAGGGCAGCCAGGAATATTACGACTGCCCATTTCGCTAATTCCGATGGCTGGAAGCTTACCGATGCAGGGCCGAGGGGGATGGATAACCAGCGGCGGACCGGGCTATTTTCTACGCCGAAGCCGGGGATTAAAACGACTATAAGTAGTGCAATGGTAAGGATTAACAGATATGGAGAGAAGGATTTGAGGTAGCCGTTTCGGGTGATCGAAAACCGGTTGTAATCGATTCTGGAGACGAGGTACATGATGGCGACGGCGAGGGGGAAAAAGAGGAGCTGCTTTAGGGTTGTGAAATTGTAAAATTTCTGTAAGTCATAGCTGCTACTGACGTTAGCGCTCGCTGAGAATACGAAGACAGTGCCCAGGGCCATCAGGATGAGGATGGGCATCTC
>VRUF01000045.1:0-4301 GCA_019456245.1 Planctomycetota bacterium
GAGCAGCTTGAAGCTATAAACGTATAGTACCAAAATTGCGCCCACGGAGGTGCGTCTCAGGCAGTTTCAGAAAGGATTCTGGTACCCGGCAAAGTTATGGACGGTCATAAGAGAAGTGATCGGTCGTATCGGTAACGGGTGGCTGTCTGATATTTAATAAAAAAGCCGGTCTTGTGACCGGCTTTTTTAGATTATTGACACCAAACTTCGTCGTTACATTGTGATAACATCGAGGTGCTCTTCAAAATCTCTCACATAAGATCCCACTTTAAACTTCAACTTGACGAGATTGCCCTCGATCAGCATCCGTACCCTGCCGTCACCGAAACTCATCTGGTCAAACTTCATACCTTCCAGTTCCTCAAACCGTACCGCAAGAGCCGGGGAATGATCCAGTTGATACAATATTCTCTTAAGGACCTGTTTGATCATCGCCGAAGAACTGTCCAGGATCTGGCTGTCTCCGGTCAGTTGTATAACATCCTCGCCAAACTTTTTCAGAACTTGACGCAAGACAGCTATTTTTCTTGCATTAGCGTCTGCATAGGGTGCATCGAGCACATCCGGACTCATGATCAACTCTGCATCAAAACGCATATTGAGAACGGAAAGAAAGTAATAGCTCTTTGCCTTCTCATCGACCACAAATCCGTATTTTCGCACCGCCGTCATATCTTCTTCATTGAAGGCGACAGCATTAAACCACATGATCGAAGTATTCTTCTCCTCGCCCCATGAGGCTACCACGCTCTCACTCTGACTGACAAGCTCGGCACCTTCGTCGTCACGGATCGCCGACATCACGTCAGAAGAGTTACTAATATTAAGCGCCGTCAGGTAATAACGCTCAAAAATATGGTCATACTTTGGCCGCACCTGGCAGCCCGTTGTTAACAACATGGCACAAAGAACGATCAGCAATAAAACTAACGATTTTTTGTTACGCACCGTCGATTCTCCTGAAAAGCGTCTACACTTCCTTTGCGTCGACCCACTTCATCATATTCCGAAGCTTTCGGCCGACATCTTCAAGCTGACTACCATGGTCCTTATCGTACAAAGCATTAAAATTCTTCAATCCACCCTGGTATTCAGCAACCCAATTCTTTGCAAACTCACCTGATACGATCTCTGCGAGTATCTGCTTCATTTCTGCCTTTGTATCTTCTGTAATAATCCTTGGACCGCTTGCAAGATCGCCCCACTCAGCAGTATTTGAAATGCTGTATCTCATATAGCTAAGTCCGCCCTGATACATCAGGTCCACGATGAGCTTAACTTCATGCATACATTCAAAGTATGCTATCTCCGGCTGGTATCCTGCTTCGACAAGCGTTTCAAAACCGGCCTTGATCAGGGCACTTAAACCACCGCAAAGAACTACCTGCTCACCAAAAAGATCCGTTTCCGTTTCTTCCTTATAAGTGGTCTCGATGATACCGGCACGTGCCCCGCCGATTCCGTTTGCCCATGCAAGAGCTATCGCTTTCCCGTCGCCTGAAACGTCCTGTTCAACTGCGATAAGATTCGGAACCCCGCCGCCCTTAACGTATTCGCTGCGAACGAGATGACCGGGACCCTTCGGAGCGATCATCACTACATTAATATCGGCAGGAGGGACAATGTACTTAAAGTGTATATTGAAACCGTGGCAGAAGCCCAGGGTTTGACCGGCTTTAAGGTTGCCGGCGATCTGAGTGTCATAAACTTTCGCCTGAACTTCATCCGGTAAAGTAATGATGATCAATGCCGCCGAGTCCATTGCGCCTTTGATATCGGTCGGTGCAAATCCGTGCTCCTGAGCCAGTTTGAAATTGTCCGTGCCCTCAAGCTCGGCTATTACAACTTCGACTCCGCTGTCACGGAGGTTTTGAGCGTGAGCGTGCCCCTGGCTGCCATACCCGATAACAGCCACTTTTTTGCCTTTTAATCCATCTATAGGTGCATCTTTTTCGTAATATATAGTCGCCATGGCTACAATGTCTCCTTGTCTTGTCGTTATTTTTCGATTTTTACTTTGATGTTCGCCTGTCGCCCCATCGCAACGGTACCTGTTCGAACAACATCTTTAATACCATAAGGCCTGCAGGCATCGATAAAAGCCTCTATTTTAGTTTCAGGCCCACAAATCTCTACCATAACAGATTTTGGTCCAATGTCCACAACTTTTGCTCCAAACATTTCAACAACGGCCACAATCTCAGGCCGCTTTTCCGGCGTTGCCGCAACTGACAGCAAGAGCAGGTCATGGGCAACAACATCTTTGCCGGCAAAATCCTGTACCTTTACAACGGGAATTATCTTGGCCAGTTGCTTTCGGACCTGTTCGACAACCCTGTCGTCACCGATAACCACTATGGTCATCCGGCTAAGTTCGGGATCCTCTGTACGACCGACCGCCAAAGAATCGATATTAAACGCCCTTGCCGCGAACATTCCGGCAACATGTGCCAAAACGCCGGGCTTATTCTGAACTAACGCACTTATTATATGTTTCATCGTTATATCTCCTTAGGCAAGGCCTGTTTAGGCCATACTTTCAAATATATCAAGACCATCCATTTCGTGCAAACTCTTGCCGGACGCAACCATCGGCCAGACATTTTCCTCGCGAGCAACCTTAAAATCAACCAGACATGGCCCGGTTTCCGCGAGCATCTTTTCCAGAGCAGCGGCAACATCTTCTTTCTTGTCCACCGATATCCCAACAGCCCCAAATGCATCTGCAAGCTTTGCAAAATCCGGATTCTCCAGTGAACTGCAAGAATAACGCTTACCGTAGAACAACTCCTGCCACTGCCTAACCATACCCATATATCCGTTATTCAAGAGGCATATCTTGATCGGCAGTTTGTACTGAACGGCGGTAGAAAGCTCCGTCAATGTCATATTAAAGCTGCTGTCACCGTCGATGTCGATAACCGTCGCATCGGGACAGGCAAGTTGGGCACCTATCGCGGCAGGCAAACCAAAACCCATCGTACCAAGTCCGCCGGAACTGATAAACTGCCGCGGATGGCTGTAACGGTAAAACTGAGCTGCCCACATCTGGTGCTGACCGACGCCCGTTGCGATCAAAGCTTCGCCCTTAGTCAACCGGCAAAGCTCTTCGATAACATACTGCGGCTTAATCTCGGCGCCTTTGTCATCATAACGAAAAGGATACTTTTCTTTCCACGTTGCAATCTGATCGAACCATTCCGTGCGATCCCTGTACTCAACCGCCTTTGTAAGGTCGGAAAGGATCGCCTTGGCATCGCCTACGACCGGAATATGAACATGAACATTCTTGGATATACTCGCAGGATCAATATCTATATGAATTATTTTCGCCTTAGATGCAAACGTCTTGAGCTTACCGGTTACCCTGTCCTCAAAACGCGAACCAACCGCTATGAGAAGATCGGACTCCTGAACCGCATAATTTGCATACGCCGATCCGTGCATTCCCAGCATATCCAGCGACTCGGGGCGGTTTTGGTCATAAGCTCCCAGGCCAAGAAACGTCGTAGTAACCGGAAGATGGGCTTTTTCGGCAAATTTTCGCAACTCGTCACTCGCATTGGAGATAATAACTCCGCCGCCCGCATAAACAACCGGACGCTTGGAAACATTAATCGCCGCCGCTGCCATCGCGATCTGCTTTGCATGACCCTTTGTACGTACCTTGTAACCAGGCAGCTTGACATGCGACGGGGGCTCATGGACGCACTCGGCAATCTGCATATCGACCGGAATATCGATCAAAACCGGCCCGGGACGTCCGCTGGATGCTATATAAAACGCCTCGCGAATTGTCCTGGCCAGATCTCGAACATCCTTGACTATCACATTGTGTTTGGTAACAGGACGAGTGATCCCGGTAGTATCCGCCTCTTGAAAAGCATCGTTACCGATAAGATCAGTACGAACCTGCCCCGTTATCGCAACCAGCGGTATGGAATCCATCATCGCCGTCGCAAGCCCCGTAACGAGGTTCGTAGCCCCCGGCCCGGATGTCGCAACAACAACTCCGACTTTGCCCGTCGCGCGCGCGTAACCGTCTGCCATGTGACAACCGCCCTGCTCGTGACGCGGAATTATAAACTTGATCGGCGCATCGTAAAGCTTGTCAAACAACGGCAGAACTACACCGCCAAGATAGCCGAATATAATCTCAACTCCCTGCTCGACAAGCGTATCGACAATTATCTGACTGCCTTGCTTGATGATTGGTTGGGGCGCAGCCGAATCCCCGGAAGTGCTATTCTTACTCATTTTGTACTCCTGTTCTGATAAACTACACGTCATTCCGGATACCA
>VRUF01000045.1:4311-15466 GCA_019456245.1 Planctomycetota bacterium
CCAAACCAAAATATTGGCTTGACAGACTGTGAAGGGGTTTTATACCCTGCCATAGCACCGAAACCACAATTAATTATGTGTCTCAGGTCACAAACGTGAATTGGTACTCACGATGCAACACACTGATTATACTGAAATCGGAAACAATTGTCAAATTCTTTATAAAAATCACAAAAACCGCTCCTGAAGCCAAAAAAACCGCCTACTGACCAGGACGCCCTACTATAAAATAATAATTTTGCCCTAAATCGCCCTTTGTGCTATAATCACGGTTTAATTGTTGAACTATATTGTTTCAGGAGACATATAACATGTGCGATGCTTGTGGATGCGGAAGCGAAAAAACATTCCAGGATAAGGTAGAAGAAGTCATTCAGTCGATACGACCGATGCTCCAGAACGATGGCGGAGATATTGCCCTTGTTGGGATCGACGAAGATAATACGGTTCGCGTAAAACTCCAGGGTGCCTGCAAAGGATGCCCGGGCGCAGCAATGACTCTTAAAAATGGAGTCGAAAGACTGCTGAAAGAACGCCTGCCGGAAGTAAAAGAAGTCGTCGCAGTGGATTAAGTATACGGATCACGATTGAAAATTCAGTGGTATGACAGTGCAATCTCTATCGCCTGGGATAGCGCTGCCTAATTGAGGCGTACTTTTGATATTCACCAGTTTTACATATCTGTTTTTTTTCGCTTCGATCTTTACGGCCTATTGGCTCGTCAGGAAAAAGTCTTGCCAGAACTTGCTCCTGCTGATCGGCAGTTATATATTCTATGGATTTATCCATCCGTGGTTCTGTGTGCTGATAGCGACCTCGACGGTCGTCGATTACTTCTGCGGTCTGGGTATGATCAGATTTCCCCAACGCCGAAAATTGATGCTGATACTTAGCGTAACCTGCAATCTCTCGATGCTGGGATTCTTCAAATACTTCAACTTCTTCGCGGAAAATATTCAGGAGATCGCTTTATCGTTCGGTTTGAACATGTCTTCGACGACACTGAACATCGTCCTGCCGGTAGGGATTTCCTTCTACACCTTCCAGACCTTAAGCTACACTATCGATATCTATCGTAAGAAACTTAAACCCAGAAAAAACTTCATAGACTTCGCGCTGTTCGTGGCATTCTTCCCCCAACTGGTTGCCGGACCTATCGAAAGAGCCTACAGGTTCCTTCCGCAAATAGAGACGCCCAGGAAATGGAACTGGGATATGTTTCTCTCGGCATGGCCGTTACTGATCAGGGGCTATCTCAAAAAACTCATCATCGCCGACAACGTCGCTATATACGTCGATAAAATCTTCATGCTGGAACATCCGACGTTACTTCTTCTCTCGGCAGGGTCATTGGCTTTCGCCGTACAGATTTACGCGGACTTTTCCGCTTATACCGACATCGCCAGAGCTTCGGCACGCCTGCTGGGTTTCGACTTGATGAAAAACTTCAAATCGCCATATCTTGCGATCACTCCGTCAGATTTTTGGGGACGATGGCATATCTCATTCTCGTCATGGATTCGCGATTACCTTTATATCCCGCTCGGTGGTTCGCGGGTCTCGACAAAAAAGAAATTTGCGCTCGTACTGCTAATCTCACTGGGACTAAGCGGGCTATGGCACGGAGCGGCGTGGCATTTCGTCTTATGGGGAATATATCACGCAATCCTGCTCTTCATATATCACCGCCTGTCACTTACGGGCAGCTGGGTACCGAAAAACAAAACTACAAAATTCATCGCATGGACGGTAATGTTTGTATTGACAGTCTTCGGGTGGACTATATTCAGAGCATCGAGTATGGGCTGGCTCGCGTTCGCTTTAACGTTTGGATTCGACCTTGGTTTAACAGGTAATTCTTTAGCGGTAAGTTTAGTCGTACTTTTATCTGTTGCTTTTTATACGCTGCCTCTGTTTGTGTTGCTCTTTTTGGACAGGGCAATACCGAACCGCAAATTTGCACATGCTCTCGTCTATGGATTGGCAATCGTGGCGATAACTATTTTCTTCCGTGAAAATGCCCGGGATTTCATCTATTTCCAGTTCTAAGGTACTTATATGAAATACATCAAAAGAATAGCACTCGCCTTAGCTGTTATAGTTACGGCAAACATACTTTTATGGCCGCCCAAAAGCATGCTCATAGACCACACCGAAAAACCTGAAAAAGGATCTCAAAGGCGTGAATTCGAAAATAATCTCGTACAATCGAAACCCCAGATCGTCCTCCTTGGCAATTCAATGCTAACAGAAGGTATAGAATCAGGACTCCTTTCTAGCCTCACACAAACACGTACCGCGAGATTTTCCCGCGGCGGCTCGTCTTCGGCATGGTGGTATCTTGTTCTAAAGAATGTTATCGCAAAAAGCTCCCACAAACCATCGATCATCGCTATCTTCTTCCGCGACGAATATCTCACCAGGCCGGACCACAGGGTCACAGACAAGTTTAAATTGATAGTAAACGATATGGCAAACGACGAAGAACCGCTCCTTGACCGGCTTGCATATCTGGAAAGCATGAACTATCCCTCATACCTGTTAAACAAATATTCCCCGTTGTACCAGAAAAGGGATGGCCTCAAAAAATCGGTGGATTCGTTTATCAAGCACAAGCTTACAGCATCTGTTATGGGAGTAGAACCCGGCAAGGTCGACGATGCGATCAAAGATGTCTTTGATAATAATAATCTCAACCGCGGTTTGATGACAAAAAATCAATTTATCGTCGAATCGAACACAAACGCAGATGACTTCGACTTCGATAAGGTCATAGACAAGTCTTTCTTACCGCATATGATAAAGATCGCTGATAAGAAAAATATTGAACTGGTCTTTGTCCGGGTAAAAAAAAGACGTGACCTCAAACCGGACAGCGAACCGGCTAGGCTGAAGTCATACATCACCGACCTCAAGTCATACATGGAAAAAAATAACGTAACGATGCTCGACTTTACCCATGACAGTCGCTTGAAGCTTGGGCATTATGCCGGCGGCGATCACCTCAACAGAAAAACCGGTATAATTCTATTTACAAAACTTTTTGCTCAGGCAATGCGGCCCATCATTGAAGAAAATGCCAAATACGATCAATCGCCCATAGCCGCCCAAAAATAGCAGTCTCGTTGAATACGATTTTAAAATGGACAAGAATAATGCTTGTAAGAAAAAAATGTAACGGTAAGATATTAGAAACCGGATCGGAATTCTTTCTATTTGAATCTTTAATTTAGTGTCCTGATATGAAACTTATTATTCAGATACCTTGCTACAATGAAGCAGTGCATCTGCCAGTTGCTCTTAAGGAGTTGCCCAGGCAGGTCGATGGATTTGACAGTGTCGAATGGTTGATCATCGACGATGGAAGCACCGACGAAACCGCAGAAGTGGCAAAAGCAAACGGCGTCGACCATGTCGTTTCTCTGACAAAAAATCAGGGCCTTGCCAAAGGATTTCAGGCCGGGATCGACGCCTGTATCAAACTGGGCGCAGACGTTATTGTAAATACGGACGCCGACAACCAGTACAACGCCGAAGACATTGAAAAACTAGTCGAACCCATCCTGAAGGGAAATGCCGACTACGTCATCGGCGCACGGCCTATAGAGGAGATCAAACACTTTTCATTTTCTAAAAAGATCCTGCAAAAGATCGGCAGCTGGGTCGTCAGAACAACAAGCAATACAGACATACCGGATGCACCAAGCGGATTCAGGGCGATCAGCAAAAACACCGCTTTGAAACTCAATGTCTTCAACGAATACACCTATACTCTCGAGACGATCATTCAGGCAGGCCAGAAGAATATGGCAATATGCTCTGTGCCCATAAGAGTAAACCGGGATCTGCGTCCCTCAAAACTGGTCAAGTCAATTCCGGCATACATCAGAAAATCCATAATCACGATCATCAGAATTTTCGTCGTCTATAAGCCATTCAGATTTTTTATGACTATCGGCACGATACTTTTTGCCCTGGGATTTGTGATAGGGTTGCGGTTTTTATATTTTTACTTCACAGCGCAGGGACAGGGGCACATCCAGTCGGTGATTCTTTCCGGAGCTTTGCTGGCAATGGGATTTCAGACGATGCTTATAGCATTCATTGCCGACCTGCTGTCCGTCAACAGAAAGCTTCTCGAAGACCTCCAATTCAGACTCAAAAAAATCGAGCTCAAAAAATAAACTCGCATCTCGAAAGGGAAACCATGGCTGATCAAACAAATGGAATACTGTCACCCTTTTTAAGAAAATTAAGGATCAAAACGGCATTGCCTTACATTAAAGGTTCTGTACTGGATTTCGGTTGCGGAGTAGGTAATCTTGCCGAGTTCGTTAATCATGAAATGTATATTGCAATAGATATTGATGAAGAATCAATATCTATTGCACAATCATCATATCCCGAGCATAAGTTTTTTGCAACACTGCAATTAGAAAATTTAAGCCGGAAGTTTGACACAGTAGTCTCTCTTGCGGTAATTGAGCATGTAAGCAATGCGGTGGAGTTTATAAACAGCTTAAAAGCTTTATTGGCTGAAGATGGCCTGATCGTGCTAACCACACCGCACCCATGCGGAGATATTATTCATAGCATAGGCAGCAAATTGAAACTGTTCAGCCAAGAAGCGCATGAAGAACATCAGGAATTAATAAATGGAAAGCGCATGAAAGAGATCGCGGTTTCCTGTGGGATGAATATAGTTAAATCAAAAAGATTTCTTTTTGGGTTAAACCAGCTTTTTGTCTTAAAAGCTGCTGAATAAGAAAGCAAGGCCAATTATTACGATATCTAAGGCGACTATGAGAATCGGCTCATAGTCGCCTTTTTCTTTTATTACTTTCGATTCCCTAATCTAATTGCATACCCTCCCAACAACAGAAAACAAATAGATGCAGGCTCGGGTACCAATGGAGCAGTGGAAGCAATTCTGGTAGGGTCGTACGAATTTGCTGAAAGTGAGTCTCCTAACACTCCGTTATTTAACATATTAGAAGTGTCAAAAATATTTTGGTTATTGAGGGCTTCATCGAAGTTGTAATATCCGATCAAATTAGCCATGCTTGCCGGATCTGAAATGATCTTGTTGTAGTTATTTGCAATATAAGTATCATCAAGATCTGTATTCCAGATACGTACTTCATCCATAAGACCTATGAAGTGATAAGGAATAATAAAGAGAGTTTTCCCAAGAGTCATATCCAAAGTGGGAGTAATGCTTCCGGTGGGATCGGCATAGGCCAACATAGGTTGTCCATTTATGTATGTTTTCATGTTACCTGATGAGACATCTCTTACCAAAGCAAAATGGTATCAGTTATTTGGCAATATGGTGGCACCTGTATAAACTGTTTTTTTATTGCCTGCGTCATCTCTGGTCACATATAGGGCAGTCGCATCATCTAAACGCATAGCGTAAGCCGGACCTGATACTGTAGAAGAATTACGTTTACCCAGTAGCCTCTGCTCATCTCTGTTTGTGGCCGTGGGATTAAACCATAGTTCGATGGTAAAGGAATCCGCAGAACCGAATCTTAAATGAGACGCATCGGGGATGGTCGCGAAATCATTGTTGCCGTCAAACTGCAGGGCATTGCCGGCTAAACCGGCGTAAGCCGAGACAACCGGCAGGAATAGTATGGCGGCGATGATAAAAGGGCTGATCTTTTTGGCTTGTCTTTTCATTTTTTCCCTTTCAAGATAATTTCTCTACTCTATAACGGCAAATAGGCTGAATTTACCAACACACGCAAAATATGATCAATCTGAAGATTCCCATTTGAAGGGTTAGCATCCCTGCCTCTTAATGACACAAATAATTTTACAAAAATCGGCCCGAACTGTCAAGGTTTTTCTATCTGATTTGTTTTTTTTCATGTTTACACACAAAGCCCGGATTTTTATACGCTTGACTTATTAAAATTCCAGTTTTTGTACATACTTCGACAATTTCGGCATTTTACAGGTCCCGATTTTTAAGCAATTAGTACCATTTGCCAGAGTCCTCCAATTCAGAAAAGTAAAAATAGCTTGAAAAACTTCCACAATTTCTATACTATTAAATAATTAGTAACTTCCCAAAGTTTGGGGCGTTAATTATTGTTATTTTGTGTTGTTTTACCTTGGAATTCGGATTAAATGCATAAGATCCTTGAAAACGGCGCCCCTGCCGGAAACCTCTATGACAAATACAACACCAAAAATCCTGTCGCCCGATATATGATGAACAACTTCCTCGATTCGGCAAGTGCCTTTTTGCTCTCGATCAAAGATGATATCGATTCGATCACAGAAGTCGGTTGCGGCGAAGGCCACCTGGCCAATCATATACATTCACTTGGCATAACTGAAAAGATTTCTTGTTGTGACTTTTCCGAGCAGGTCATTGACATTGCCAGGAAGAATTACCAAAACACGAACATCAGGTTTTATCAAAAAGATATTTATCATATTGGTCCGGAAGAAATGGCCGATCTGATAGTTTGCTGTGAAGTTTTAGAGCACCTCGAAGAACCGGAAAAAGCACTGGAAAAAATCGTAACTATCGCAGGCAAGTATTGCCTATTAAGTGTGCCGAATGAACCTCTTTGGAAGGTTTTGAATTTATGCCGCGGCAAATATATCCGGCATCTGGGCAATACTCCCGGGCATATCAATCATTGGAACAGCGGCGAATTTGTGAATCTGATCTCACAATACTTTGAAGTTATTGGAACAAAAAAACCGCTGCCGTGGACCATGGTGCTTTGTAAAAAACGGTAGCTTAAACTATGCAAACCAAAAAACTTTCTAATTACATTAAACGCTTTGCCAAATATCCCATACTGATCCTCTGTATTTATTACCTCGGTGTAAATGCCACTAAGATCAGCCCGGACCAATTCAAACCATCGTTTATTTGGTTGGTATTAATTTTCGGACCGTTATATTTTCTGTCCACGTTCCTGCGAGCAATAAACTGGCAGACGGGTCTTGGGCTTTTGGAAAAAGTAAAAAGAAAATACCGCGATATCGCCAGAATTCATTTTAAGACTGCTATCGCTAAATATGTCCCCTCCAACGTAATGCATTACGCTGGCAGGCACTTTATGGGAAGTCAAATCGGGATCGATCATGCTACGATCTTAACAAGCAACCTGCTGGACCTGACTCTTGCAATGCTTTCGGCTGGGATCATTGTTCTGTGTGCGCTTTCGACGAACCTGATCGAGATACCCCAAACTCTTCAAAAACATTATGATAAATACAACCTGCCCTGTCTGGCCATTGTTTGTATTTGCATAATGATCTTTTTCTGTTTTATCTGGAGAAAAACTAAAAGCCGGTCGCAAAACAAAAATATTTCAATTCTGCCGCAGCTGCTGTCAATAGTAGTTATTTATCTTATATTTTTCACCGCCTCAGGTACCGTCTTTTTTCTTATTTTCGTCGGAACCGGCAATGCTGACCCCAATATTAAGGCACTTCTTTATTTTATTGCTGTATATGTCTGCGGATGGGCGCTGGGTTTCATCACGCCCGGCGCGCCGGGCGGCATCGGCGTACGCGAATCAATAATGGTAGCTATGCTTTCAGGAACTATCGACCCCCAAGCGGCACTTGTGGGTGCATTGCTTTTTAGGCTTGTAACGATATTCGGCGAATTTCTTGGATTTATATTTGCCTCAACATTATTAAAACCGCCTAGCGTTTTAGAAGATCAATGTTGAATATTTAAGCCTGTTTTTTTGCGGGCCTGTTTACAAAAGCACACACGAGTACAACAAACAAACATACCAGCACGGGTACAAGGGGTTCATTATATCGCTGCAGGCTGTGAGTAAAAAAGCTGTTCATACCGTAGAGATATATCGCTGGCAAAACGACGGCTAGTAATTCCCATTTCTTTTTTCGTATGCTGATATATAGACTTGCAAAGAGAGATATAAAATAGACCAAGTTGATGGCGACCTGGCCGGAAATATTTACTCTAAACGGAACAGTGGTCATGATCGCCCTTTCAATAAAGATGCCCCGCCATGCCATTGGGATCGTTACCAGAAGATGGCTGAACGGATGACTGAGTATCTCCTTCATTGCAATACGCCTTACCATCTTGTCGGTCTTTGGACTTTCTCCGCCATGGGCCTTGTTGATGTCGTCTCTGACGGCTCTTCCTGCCCTGTAATATCCATTCGGATTACTTCTGCTGAGGTTGGCAAGGGTACCTCCGGGCTGAAACGCATTGTTTCCATACTTTTTGGCAAGTTTCATCTTGGCATAACTGTCGGGCGTCCAGTGTAAAAACGAACCGAAGTATTCGTCTTTATTCATCGTATTGTATTTTGTTCGAACCGCCATGACGGCTCCGCTGCGGGCGGTTATATATATAGATTTGAAGTGTACGTAGTTGCGGATCAGCCAGCTTCCGACAACGATACTATATACACCGAAAAAAAGCAGCGTCCCACGAATGAATTTTTGTTTATCGAAGTGACCTGTCTTGAAAAGCCAAAACAGAAAGCCAATTACGATAATGTAGAAATACATGAACATCGCTTTCGTCAACACCAGTATGCCAAGGGATATGCCCAACAGAACGAAGTACTTAAAGTTTTTGGTCTGAACGACCTTATAAAAGGAAAGTGCAACCGTCATCACCCAAAGAGCGGAAAAGTTTTCGATCTTCATGCTTATTATTGAGGTGAGCAAAGTATAACTGAAACCTGTGAGAAGCAAAGCTATATATCCGTAACCGATCCTGCCGGTCATCGAGGTAACAAGATACATCGCCATAAACGCAGTTAGCAGCAGCAACGGAATTTGCGATTTTCTCAAAGTACGCAGGCTTTGCAGATCCGAGCCAAGAGTTTTTATGTCCAGACGTTTTAGCGAATCGTTAAGACCGATGACCGCTGCCAGGTATGTCGAATACGCCGGTTCCCGATAAGCATGTGGTTTTGGCGAATCGCTATCGGTGACTGTTTGTGAGTATGTGCCATTGTGATAAAGATAGTACCCAATCCTGATAAGCGGATTGGCGTCCGAGCTTTTATCGAGCCCCTTTGAAAAATCTATCGTCAGATTAGCGTTCCATACGATAATACTCAGAAAAATCAGGCACAAAGCTGTATTTAATGCAAATTTAGCACCTTTTGACATTGTCGCATTCTCCCGTTAGACATTTAGGCAACCGGGCTATTTCCCGATAGAAGTATTATAACCTTTAGGCGGTCAGGAACAAAATAATACTTGAAAAAAAGGAAAATAACACTAAGATATTAGAAATCGGACCGAAAATCATTTCAATGGCAGACAAACAATGCAGCGAACAGGAAAAAAACGTCATAATACCAAGCCCAAAAAGCAAAGAGATGGTAGCGTAAAAAGTTTAACTCCAAAGAACAAAATACCGCTGCATATCTGGGCAGCACTTATCGCTACCCTGATCCTGGCTGGTTTTTTGAATACCGGAGCATTGGATTGGGGGCAAACTGGTTATGTTTCATGGTCCCCGGATTCCATTGAAGGAAGAATAACCGCGATATATTTGCCCTTTTTATTCAAAAAGTGGACACACAAATATCCACGCGGACAGTATTTGGTTAGTTCTATTTTTTATAAACCGAAGATAGACCAATGGAAAAAGAACCCCATTGCGGTGAAAATGGCAAATGGCAAAACCGGGTACACCCCCTTCAACCAGAAGCGATTTTACGAATTGGCTACGATATCGAGGGTCATAACAGTTTTTATGTCATTGGGGATTTTGGTGGCTGTCTTTTTGACAGGTCGTAAATTATTTGACGATAATGCGGCCGGGATACTATCGGCCTTATGTCTTACCTTATCCTGTCATTTTATGTTTTACAGCCAGTCAGCTTGTGTCGATATTCCCGCTTTCTTTTGGTTTGCCTGGGCGGGGTGTTTTGGTTTGTACGCGATCAAGTCGAACAACTTATTCTTTTATCTGCTGGCGGGGTTTTGTACTTCGTGGTCAGTTTGTACAAAAGAGAGTGTTGCAACTTTCCATGTTGGTTTGGCCCTCGCTTTAGCAGTATTATTGATACAGACTAAAATGAAAGAGGGCGCAGGGTTCGGCAAATCGATGCTGTCTTTGCTGAACTGGAAAGTAATGGCGGCGGTAGCACTTGCTGTTTTAGTATTTGTCACTCTTGAAGGCATGTGGGTCGGTTTGGATGAATGGCATCATCGAAGCCAATTTTGGACGGGAGTCGTTCAGAAGGAATTTTTAAGCAAGGGCCGTCGCTTTAGCACATTGATAAACATAACTTATATAGGTTTATTTGAAGGATGGGGCAGACCCCTTCTCATTTTACTTGCACTGTCTTTAGTATACTGGATCATCAGGTATCGATGGCAGTTGTGCTTGACAGTAGTGCCTTTTTTGGGGTTTTTCTTTTTGACGGTTTGTGTCATCGGACAGAATTTACCGCGGTTTATGATGTGCGGCTATGCAGGCATTGCGATCCTGATGGGCAAGACTTTGGCAGATTGGTATCGTTTTAAGCGGATACCTTTGGTCGTCCGTCATATTCTTCCGCTTTTGGTTTTAGTGCCGTCGTTTATTTGCTGTGTCTGTTTTAATCTTGAAATGAACAGGGACACACGTGTGCGAGCCGAAGAATATATGAAAACTTTTGCGAAGAGTCAGGCGACCGTCGGGTTATCCACGAGCAGGGGAGGCAGTCCCCGTGTCTGGCTTGACGGATTTCGAACTATCCCAATGTGGAGCAGCGAAGGTGTTATGACGCAACAGGGCATGATAAAGATCCGGCCCGACTACATCATCAGTTCGGACCAATGGTTCTCCGTCAGATCGCCGGATAAATCTTTTTATTTTGATCGGTTGCATAAAGGCAAAACAGAATACGAAGAACAGGCCAGGTTTGACAGGCTTATTTCCTTGAGAACAGGTATCTTTGGAAATACTGCCTCAGATTCTTCAAGCTGCATTCGAGAATCAGTCCCAACATATTAATATATAAAAAAGGAAATGGTCAGGATTAAAAATGACAACGCCGTTGATTTTCAAATAATCAACTTCCGGATATTTTCTGTTGTGGGTGATTCGATAACACACTTTTCAGTAATGATCGCCGTAATATTTGCGGCATCGGTAACATCGAAAGCCGGGTTATAAACCTTCACTCCT
>VRUF01000046.1:0-13771 GCA_019456245.1 Planctomycetota bacterium
GTACATGAAGTGTTCGGCAATTGTAGTGCCGGCATATGGCGCGACGTACTGCATTGCAGCGCTTTCCGATGCAGAGGCAGCTACGACGATAGTATAGTCCATTGCGCCGTGGTCACGGAGAGTTCTGACGACTTCTGCAACGGTTGATTCTTTCTGTCCGACAGCTATGTATACACAGATAACGTCTTTGCCCTTCTGGTTGATGATGGTGTCGAGGGCAATTGCAGTTTTGCCGGTTTTTCTGTCACCGATGATGAGTTCTCGCTGGCCCTTGCCGATTGGTATCATGGAGTCTATGCATTTTAGGCCTGTGCAGAGAGGCTGGCAGACCGGCTGGCGAGCGGCAATTCCCGGAGCGATAAATTCTACGGGCCGTGTATCTTTGCAGGTTATTTCACCGGCGGCGTCTATGGGTTCGCATAGAGCGTTGACGACACGGCCGAGGAGTTCGGGACCTACCGGGACAGAGAGCATCTTCCCAGTTGAACGGACGGGTGAAGATTCCCTGATCTGCCTGTAATCGCCGTAGATTACAGCACCGACGGATTCTTCCTCGAGGTTAAATACTTCACCTGCGATACCGTCTTCAAAGAGAAGCATTTCACCTGCCATGACATTATCGAGGCCCGTGATCGTTGCAATTCCGTCACCGACTTCCAGCACGCGTCCTACCATGGCAACGTCAATTTCGCTGCGATATCGCTGAATCTCTTCTTTGATGAGAGTACTTACTTCTGTTATATCAAATTTCATTCTTTAGTGTTCCTGTTATCAGACGGCAGATTCGCCGGTTTTTGCGACGTTGATAGTGGTTTTATCCATCACAGTTTTCATTGCCACCCTGACTGCTGTTCTGACGGAGTTGTCTATCATTCTGCCGTCTTTTTTTATAATAATCCCGCCGATGATGTCAGGGTCGACCTCTACGGCAAGCTTTACGGTACCTTTAATTGCATCTGAGAGGTTTTTCTGAAGTTTTTCCAGTTGTTTTTCATCCGGTTTTGCGGCCAGTGTAATCTCTACCATGTGCCTGTCGTAATGCAAGTCGAACAATGTTTCATATTTTTGCGAAATTCCAAGGAGACTTGTCATTCTGTTTCTTTTTGCAAGTACGCTTAGAAAGTCGAGCATTAAATCATTTACTTTGCCGTTGAAGACCCTTCTGACAATTTCAGCTTTTTCTTTTCCCGTTATATTGTGTGAGCTGATCAATGCGGCGAACTCCGCGTTTTCGCTTAGTACATGGGCGACGGCTTCGAGGTCTTCCTTTACAGCATCGACGCGGTCAGCTTCCTGGGCAAGCTCGAAGAGTACCTCGCAGTATATCTCCCGAACAACATGTCTGATTATCTCGCTCATTTTTAGTCGTTAGTCGTTAGTTTTTAGTTGCTGAAGTTTCTTCTTTTTCTTCCATTTTCAGTCGTCTTATGGCGTCATCGATGAGGTGCTGATTGTCTTCGTGTGTCATTGCCCTTGAAAAAACCTGTTTGCCGAGTCTGAGGACAATAGAGCCTGCCTGCTTCCAGAACTCAGATTTAGCCTCTGTTTGCTGATGAGCGATATCGATCTGTGCTTTCAGCTTCATTGCTTCAAGCTCTTTTTGGGTTTTCTCTAAGGATTCCTTGCCCTGGAGTTCGGCTTTTTTGGAATATTCGGCGATGATCGATTTGCCCTCTTTGTCGACACCGGCGAGTTTTTCGCGGTATTCGGCGAGAGTCTGTTCGGCGTCGGCACGAATCTTGTCTGCATCGCTGATCTGTTTTTCGATATGGTCATGGCGAGCCTGCAATCCTGCAAGCATGGGGGGCCACGCGAATTTGGATAAGACCAGCAGCAATACAGCAAAGGCAATCAGAGTCCAGATCGATTCTCCGAAGTAACCGCTGAAAATCTGGTCAATTACGCTTACTTCAAGTTGCTCCTTATCTTCCAGTGGCGGCTCAGAAGCGAACGCACAACAGGTCGATAAAAGCAGAAGCAACGTTATAAATATTGTCGATTTGCGCATATTCAGTACACCTTACATACCGGTTTAATATGTTTATCGTAAAATTATTTGCCAATAACGGCTAACATACAAATAATGAGGGCAAAAAGTGTTACACCTTCGATCAGGGCCGCGGCGATAATCATGGTTGTAAAAATCCTTCCACCCATTTCAGGCTGACGTGCAATGGCCTCAGTTGCTTTCCCCGCAAGATTGCCAATACCATTTGCGGCACCCATAACGATAAGACCGCACCCTATTACACCGCCGAGCATTCCGAATGCGTGCGAATCAAGCGTAATCGTACTTTCTGCCAGCATCATTGGCAGGACGTTCATAATTCCCAACATTATCAATTCTCCAAATACAAAAAATTAACTATCAAACAAATTATTTAAACCCAGGATCTAGTGGTCCTGGTGAACGGAAAAACCTATGAATATCGTCGTCAGGAAAGTAAATATATATGCCTGCAGGAACGCGACGAAAATCTCCATCATGCTCATAATTACAATAAAAATGACAGACGCCGTAGCGACAGGGAAGTTTTTGAACATCGCAATAAACCCCAACAGCGTCAATAAGAGTACATGTCCGGCGAACATGTTGGCAAAAAGACGAACGGCAAGTGAAAAGACCCTTACAAATGAGCTTACTACCTCTATGAAGAAGATGAATGGCAGGATGAATAGGGGGACCTTGGGGGCGAAGTTCTTAACGTAGTTTACAAGGCCGTTTTCATGGACACCTGCTAGATTGAAAAGCATAAAGGACAATAAGGCAAGAGCACCTGTTACGTAGACATTTGCTGTTGCAGTGCCGCCGAGATGGGTTTTTTCTATTCCGGTGAATAGCCAGATGATGCTTTCAAGAGGAATAAGTCCGAGGAGGTTCATGGTGAGGATGAAAAAGAATATGGTCCAGAGGTACGGGACGTATTTATCGGTATGCTGCTTTAGGAACGGACGGGCAATTTCTTCGCGAATATAGACACAGGCAGCTTCTATGACATTTCCAAATCCGGTCCTTATGATGCGTTTTTTTCCGACTGCAAGGGGTATAACGACTATGAGCAGCAGCGCTGCCAGAGTAATCATGAACATATGATTTGTAAAGACAAAGCCGGTGCCAATGCGAAACAGCTCTCTGCTTGCAATATGCTCAAGTGGATTCATATTCGCTAACAACAGGTTCATCTTTTCGAGCGATCTCCTGATCTTTCACTTGCAATTTTCTGAGTACTTTTACTCCGAACGCTGTTTCGACAACGAGTATAATAATATAGAAAGTTCCGGTAATGGACAAAAACCATGTCCTGTCCGGAGCAGCAAACGTAATAACTGCCAAAATTCCGGCAACCGTAATGATCACCCTAAGAACGGCACCGGCAAGAAATGCCATGAAAAAAGCAAAGGTTCCGCTGTCGATGACCATCGCGGCAGGGATCAGTCCCATAATACCTGCAAACACACTTAGCCAGATGGCCAACGAACATGCCTGCCTTGCCAGTTCGCTGTGCTGGGCACATATGCGGTAGACAAATGCAAACATAAAAGCCATAACCACGCACAATATAACTGCTTTAGCGGATAAAAGCTTCATCCAGTCTCCCGGATCTTTAATAAATCGGATAATCTATTCAAATCAGAGCATCCAGAGCCCTGATAACACTTACGGGCACCCTTACCATTTAATACCGCCTGCACGCTTTATCATAGTATAGAGCATAAACGCAAATCCGAACAGGAATCCCAAAATTAAAAAGCCGGGGCTTGAATTACCGATTTTGTCCAGCCAGTGTCCCCCGTAGCTGAAAATGCCAACGACAATAACGAACTCAACGCCCACGCCCATCCATCGCAGGCCCAGTTGTTGCCATTGGTCCTTGTCGCTTTTTTTCTGCCCGTCATCCTTTTCAGGCATATCGTTTCCTGAGACCGAATTTAATGCTCTAACGCCAACACCCTATTAACATACAAGGTTGATTTGGCATCTATTATTTATCAGACTGATCCAGGATCAAGTCTTTAACCTTTTTACTAGGCAGATTCAGTGCTCCGTAGGCACTTGCCGCTTCGCTTCTTAAATCCGGATCGACCTGTTTTGAACTAACAATTGCATAAATACTGTCAATCAGTTTCGGTGTCAAGAGGTTTGCGTTGCGTTTTGCAGAAATTGCAAGATCAGAAAAAGCCTCTTTTCGCACATCAAGCGAATTTGCCGCGTTTAGGGCCATTTCAGCGATAGCTTTTTGTCCGTCCGGGGATTCCAGCAATGCAAGTACATTGCCTGCTTTTGTCTGCATTAGTCCCCAATTTGTCTTTGTCGCATCGATAAGAGGGGCAATCGCCTGGTAAAGGTTTATTACCGGGTTTCTGGATAATGCCAGATCATGCATGACATCTACTGCACGTATGGCATACATGTCCGCAAGTTCATCGCCAAGATCGTTGACTCCGGAACGTTTTACCGCTTTGGCCAGGTTTTCGACAATTAGACTGCTTCCGACGAAATCCGTGTTCGGCTGGGCGGTGGCGATCGCAATAGCAGCGCTTTGCATGACGGCGACATCGGAAAAACTTAGTGCTTTTACGAGCGGTTGTTTGGTTCCGATCCTGTAGAGGAGACTCTTTTCGCCGGCATTTGCGGCGAGAGCTTCCACGACTCCGAGTGCAACGTCTTTGTTTTTCTCGTCGAGTGCCCTTTCCAGAGCAGCGTGAAGATATTCAGGTCCGGCTGTAGTTGCATATGTCATCGCATCTGCATGCCCCTGAGCAAAGTAGACTGGCTGGTCGCTGACGGCGGCTTCTGCTTTGAAAAACGCCGCGATCCACAAAGCGATCGCCTTGCCGGTAGTTTCGTCGGCCCTTAATGCCCATTCACATGAACGCATTGCCATCAATTCATTGAAATGATCCTGTGAGACTTCCTTGCGGACGAGTATCTGCTGCTGGTCATCCCAGAACCATATATTTGCGAATTCGCCCGGTGTGGGAATCAGAGATGATGTGTGGTAATAATATGCCTCTGCAAGCTGGAAGAAAAGTTCTGTAGAGGGGAGTTTTACGGCAACAGGATCGATGTTTTTTATTGTAGCGAGTGCAACAAAACGTATCTGGTCCGATGTGTCATTCTCAGCGACATATTTCAGATATGCGAGGGGTTGTCCGTATCCTATCTTACCGAGAGCATGAATTATCTCGAGTTTGACCTTCAGGTCCGTGGTCTGCATTGCAGCAACGAGAGGCCTTATTGCATCTCGCCCGATCTTTGGAAGAGCATTTGCAATATTTACAAATTCTTTCTCCCTTGACTTATCGGCAAGTGCATCGAGCATAAATGGTATTGCGTATTCGCCGGCGTTTTTTAGCCTTGCTTGTGCGGCAATCTCACCTCGCCTTGTAGTGCTTAACCGCTTGATCTCCTGGCGGATGACAGCGGGATCTATTCTTAGCGTGTATCTTCCGGTTTCTATGATCTTAAGAATTTTGTTGCTGACATCTCCAAGCTCGGCGCTGTGAGCCTGCATTCTTTCCAGGGTCGAGTATGCGTTGGGAGTTTTTTGACTCAATTTGAACAGGGCAACAGGATCAGGGGCACTGTCAATTATTTTTTGACCGAATGCCTGAGAAAGATCATACCGCCCTATCGCAGTATAATGCAGAAAATCTTTCCAATTATCTTCAAGTTCATCAGCAAAAACGGGTACAGCAGCTATTGAAACGACCGCTAACAACAATAATAAATAGCTTTTGCGCAACATTAAGAAATCTCCAGTGAACAAATCAAACACATTATTTTCAGACTGCCCCGAAAAACACAGATATACAGTCTACCTATTATAATTTACGTACCTGACAAGTCAATTAAAAACCGTGTTTTCCATGATTTATCGCGATGTTTGCGTCATTAGGCTAATTTTTTGCGTAAAAGTATTTAATGGCATTTGGGCAGAATCGTCACGTTTTTCCAAATATCTGTTATATTTTTGGCAAGCGGCAGCCGTAAAGTGCATTTTTTGCGATAAAACGCATAACTTCTTCAGATATCATATCGCTTACATCCTCGCCAGCAGCCAGGCGTGCCCTTATTTCGGTACTACTAAGGTCAATTGAGGGTGTATTTATGGTATCTGCATTAAGCTTTTCGACTCTTTTTTTTCCAAGATGCGCTTCGAGCAGTGATAAATCGGGCAGTGGAAAGCCTGCCCTTCGCATAATCGCCAGGTTGCATTTGTCGATAATTTCGCCGATTCTATGCCAGTAAAGCAGATCTTTGATGGTATCTGCCCCTACAAGCCAATACAGAGGGACATTTTTCCCCATCTGCCGCTTAAAATATTCTATTGTATCAATCGTATAACTTGGTTCGGGCCTTTTGAATTCACAGTCACTGACGGTAAAATTGGGGAAAGATTCAATCGCCAGTTGTATCATCTTTAAACGATCCTGGTCAGATGCAAGCGGATTGAAGTTTTTATGAGGCGATCTTCGGACAGGAATAAAGATAACCTGCTGTGCATTTAAATGTTCGGCGGCAACTTCTGCGACTCGCACATGGGCGTTGTGAACAGGGTCAAAAGTGCCCCCAAAAAGTAATATTGATTTTCCCATAGTAGTAAGTAACTCACAGAAAGTTGTTGCTTTATTGTGAATTTTAGCACTTCAACAAGAAAAAAACCATATTTTTTAAAAATTTTTTTTGCGCTGAAAATACGCCTCAAAAGCAGCTTATTATGAAATCTAAGATAATTAGCTGCGTTATTTTATGCAATGTTTTTATTCTAAGTAAAAAAAGAAAGTACTAAAATTATGCACTGAAAATGGTGTTTTGAGCACAAATACGATAATTGACTTTTTAACACAAACACTTTATAAGAAAACACCTCGCCCTACAGGCAACAAATATTATATTCAAAACAAATAAAAACTGCGGGATACCTGAAAGTCCGATTAAAAATTTTTCATGAAGTAATGTTGCTTTTATTGACGATAAGTATGTATAATTACAGCACTTAAAATAAAGTAGTTTTTTATAATGTTTAAATTGCCGAAAGGAGGTGATATAACGATGGCAAAAAAGAGAAAAGCCGCTAAGAAAAAAGTAGCCAAGAAGAAGGCCAAGAAGAAGGTTGCAAAGAAGAAGGCCAAGAAGAAAGTAGCCAAGAAGAAGCCTAGGAAGAAAGTAGCTAAGAAAAAGGCTAAGAAGAAGGCTAAGAAGAAAGTAGCCAAGAAAAAGCCCAAGAAAAAAGCCAAAAAGAAGGCTAAGAAAAGAGCTAAGAAGAAATAAGACCAGTTAACTGGTTTTTTCGATTAGCGAAATGGAAGGTTCTCATGCCACGGCAGAACCTTCCATTTTTTTTTACCGGGGAGTAATCGGTCAGTTATGGGTTCTAAAAGGGGAAGGTTAATGTGTAAATAATAATATGGGACGTTATTTTCAAATAAGGCCAAAATAAAAAATAGCGTGCGCCGTTCTGATCCATAAAAAACACTTCAACCCCCTGCAATCTTTCCGTGCCAATAACCCCACGCAAACATGCTTCATCGCGCCCTAATATCGCACCGCTTGCCCGTTTCCTATAGAAAGAGTACTAAAAAAAGTTAACGCCCTAAAATTTTTGAAAATCGCAAAAAATAAACCGCTGTAAATCAGTGTTTACAGTGGCTTATGAAATACGCCCGGCAGGATTCGAACCTGCGACCCCTGGTTTAGGAAACCAGTGCTCTATCCGACTGAGCTACGGGCGCGAAACATGCGAATTCGGGTCCATTGACCGCGAATTAATGCCGTAGTTTACAAAGAAACAGCGATATTGCAAGCGTAATCCCGCATATTTAGCCTACACTCTGCTTTAGGACTTTACGAATGGTGAAAGTTGTCTCAGGCGGTTTACAACGGGAGGCATTTTTTCTGCGACAAAGTCTACCTCTTGTTCGGTGTTGTAGCGGCTTAGGCTGAATCTTATCGATCCGTGTGCCGCGGTAAACGGTACGCCCATTGCCCTTAAAACGTGTGACGGTTCGAGGGAACCGCTTGTGCATGCCGAACCTGAACTTGCGCAAATGCCGAACTTGTTCATCATCAGCAAAATCGCTTCGCCTTCGATATATTCAAAGCTTATGTTGGAAGTGTTCGGCAGGCGGTTGTCTGTGTTTCCGTTTACGAAGCTGTCGGGGCAAGCGGTTAGGATCGCTTTTTCAAGCCTGTCGCGGAGATTTTTTACTCGCGTGTTTTCCTCATCCATATTATCGCCTGCGAGTTGACATGCCTTGCCGAGTGCAATTATTCCGGGGACGTTTTCTGTGCCTGCGCGTTTGCCGGATTCCTGGTGTCCGCCTAGCATGAAGGGGCTTATCCTTGTTCCCTTTCTAGCATAAAGAACGCCTACGCCTTTTGGCGCGTGAAGTTTATGTCCGGATATGCTTAGCAGATCGATAGCGGATTCTGCCAGGTTGATGGGTATCTTGCCCACTGCCTGGACAGCGTCGGTATGGAACATGACGCCTTTGGATTTTACGAATTCGGCGATTTCGTGGATCGGGAAGATAACGCCGGTTTCATTGTTGGCGTGCATGATCGATACGATGGCGGTGTTGTCGTCTATGCTGTCGCGCAGTTCGTCCATGTCAAGATTACCATTTTTATCGACGCCTATTTCAACGAGCATGTAGCCCTCGTTTTCAAGTTTTCGGCAGGTGCCTATTACGGCGGGGTGTTCGACGCGGGTAGTTACGATCTTGCGTTTGCCGCCGGAGAGTGACAAAGCGCCTCTTATAGCGGTGTTGTCGCTTTCGGTTCCGCAACTGGTGAATATGATCTCTTCCGGCTGGCAGCCGATAAGGGATGCAACGCGTTGACGGGCCTGGACGATCTTTTTGCCGACTTGGCCGCCGAAGGTGTGCATGCTGGAGGGGTTGCCATAGAGTTCGCCAAAATAGGGCATCATCTCTTCGATGACTTCGTCTGCGACTTTTGTCGTTGCGTTGTTGTCCATGTATATCGTTGTCATGAGTTGTCCTCCCGATGGGTGTGCGGTTTTACGGAATCTTTTTGCTCTTCGACGAACAGGTCATCGCTGACGAATTCTTTGAGCCTGGCTTCGACGACGTCTTTCATTGTAACTTCGGCCATCTTGCATTGAGCACACATTCCCCTGAAAGCTACGATAACCTTGTTGCCCTCAACGTCGATCAGGTCGATATCGCCTCCGTCTGCTTTTAGAGCAGGACGTATCTGTTCGTTGATGGTCTGCTGGATCAGTTGTATCTTCTGGATATTCGTCAGCTTTGCCGGTTTTGTCTTTGGCGGCGCATGTTTTGTCTCGGCTTTTGCACCCTGGATTTCTTCGATGATTTTTTCGATTTGGCCGACGCATCCTCCGCAACCGCCGCCTGCTTTGCAGTAGTTTGTTACCTGCTCGACCGTCGTCAGGTCGTTTTCGTGTATGACCTTTTTGATCTCGACATCGGTTACGCCAAAGCAGGTGCAGACGATATTACCGACTTTGACGGCGGCGGTTCCGTTCTTGCCCCTGTAATTTGCAATAGCAGCTTCCAGGGCTTCCTGGCCCATGACGGAACAGTGCATTTTCTGTTCGGGCAAGCCGCCAAGACGTTCAGCGATGTCCTGGTTGGTGACTTTCTCGGCTTCGTCCAGCGTCATGCCTTTTACGATCTCGGTAAGTACGGATGAGGACGCGACTGCACTTGCGCATCCGAATGTCTTAAATTTTACATCGACGATCTTTTCGCCTTTATCGAGTTTGAAGGTTAGGGTTAAAGCATCTCCGCAGGCAAGCGAACCTACTTCGCCTACGCCGTCGGCATCTTCGATGAACCCGACATTTCGTGGATTCATGAAGTGCTCCATCACTTTGTCAGTATAGTCCCACATCTTGCGGTCCCTGGTATAAAAGATTGTCTATTTCTGGCTCGCCTCCAGTGCCTGTGCGAAATCTGCGATGATGTCGTCAATGTGCTCGGTTCCGATAGAGACGCGGACATAATCGCCTGTTACTCCAGTACTAAGTTGTTCGGCATCTGTAAGCTGCTGATGCGTCGTGCTGGCAGGGTGTATGACGAGCGTTTTGCTGTCAAGCACGTTAGCCAGATGGCTCGCCAGTTTTACGTTGTTTATGAATTTGATTCCGGCTTCTTTTGCTCCCTTGATGCCGAAGCCAAGTATCGCACCTTGTCCGTCGGGCAAAAACTTCATCGCCTTATCGTAATCGGGATGAGAGGGCAGACCTGGGTAGTTTACCCAGTCAACCGCATCGTGTGCTTCGAGGAACTTTGCCAGTGCAAGTGCGTTTTCGCAATGCCGCGGAACACGTAGGTGGATGGTCTCAAGGCCCTGTATGAACAAAAACGCGTTAAACGGTGACAAACAACCGCCCATGTCGCGGAGGTATTGCACTCGTGCCTTGAGTATGTAGGCCAGGTTGCCGAAACACTCGACGTATTTTACGCCGTGGTAGCTTGGGTCCGGCTCGGTAAGTTCGGGGAATTTTCCGTTTGTCCAGTCGAAGTTGCCCGAGTCTACGATGATCCCGCCGATACTGTTTCCGTGGCCGCCGATGATCTTTGTGCAGCTATGAACGACGATGTCTATGCCATGTTCGATGGGCCTGAAAAGCATCGGGGATGTGACCGTGTTGTCGCAGATGACAGGTATATTATGTTCGTGTGCGATTTTTGCGATTTCCGGGTAGTCAACGATGTCGTTCTTGGGGTTTCCGATCGTTTCGATAAAGATCAGGCGTGTATCTTCGTTGATCGCCGAAGTGAAGTTCTCCGGGTCCTTGGGATCGACAAATGTTGTGTTGATGCCGAGTTTCGGGAACGTTTGGCTAAACAGAGTGTACGTTCCGCCATAGAGCGAGTTTGAAGATACGATATTCTGTCCTGCCGAGCAGATATTGAGAATTGCTGCTGTGATCGCAGCCATGCCGGAACTGAACGCCAAGCCGCCTACGCCGCCTTCCATCGCAGCGACGCGTTTTTCGAGTACGTCTGTCGTCGGGTTCATCAGGCGTGTATAAATATTTCCGAATTCCTTGAGGGCAAAAAGATTTCCCGCATGATCGGTATCCTTGAATACGTAGCTGCTTGTCTGATAGATCGGAACCGCTCTGCTTAAAGTATCTGAATCGACATCGTGGCCGGCGTGAAGTGCCAGCGTTTCCAAATGGAGTTTTTCCTGAGCCATTTCTAAGTCCTTCTGTAATTAAACAAACGTTCTATTTTGCCGGCAAAACTTCCAGCATCCTGTCAAGAGCCTTTCTTGCCCGACTTGTTATCTCTTCATTCACCTTGACCTGGAATTGATTATCTTCCAGCGACCAGGCTACTTTTTCAAGTGTTATTTTTTTCATATTGGGACAGACCGCCGCTTCGGATGCTGCGAAGAATTCCTTATCGGGGTTTTGTTTTTTCAGCGTATGCAGTATACCCAGTTCCGTTGCGATGATAAACTTCGAATTGCTGCTTTGCTTTGCGAATTTTATCATCTGTCCCGTGCTGAGCATCTCGTCGGTGACGTCGTAAACCGCCCGCCCGCATTCAGGGTGCGCAAGGACGAGAGCATCCGGGTGCTCTTGCTTGACTTTGCGTATGTCGTCTTCGGTGATGCGGACGTGCGTCGGGCAATAGCCCGGCCAGAGGATCATGTCTCTACCGGTCTGATCGGCGACGTACTGGCCGAGGTGCTTGTCCGGAACGAAGATGATTTCTTTGTCTTCTGGTAATCTGTTTACCAGTTCTACGGCGTTTGAGCTGGTACAGCAGTAATCGCATTCGGCTTTGACTTCGGCAGGAGTGTTTACATAGCATACTGTCAGGGCGCCGGGATGTTTCGCCTTAAGTTCTCTAAGCTGGGCAGCGGTTATCATGTCCGCCATCGGACAGCCCGCTTCGAGATCGGGAAGCAGTACGTTTTTTTGCGGCGAAAGTATCGCTGCCGTCTCTGCCATGAAGAGCACACCGCAAAAGACTATGGTATCTGCTTGGGTCGCCGCGGCCTGAACGCTAAGTCCGAGCGAGTCACCGACAAAATCGGCGATGTCCTGAACCTCAGGTATCTGGTAGTTATGCGCAAGGATAACAGCGTTGCGGAACTGCTTTAAACGTTCTATTTTTTCTTCGATATGGGAACTCACGTGTTAATTCTTCCCCTCGCTATATTATTTTTCCGGCTTGGAGTGCTTGTAGATCGATTCCTGTTTTGCCATGGCGACAATGGTTCCGGCCGGTACCGATTTTTTTATCCAGACGTTTCCGCCTATGACAGCATCTTTGCCGATGGTAATATCTCCGAGTATAGTGGCCTCTGCGTAAATTGTCACGTTATCTTCGATGGTCGGGTGGCGTTTTCCGCCTTTTATTATTCTTCCTCTCTCATCTTTCGGAAAACTCAGTGCGCCAAGTGTTACGCCCTGATAAAGTTTCACCCCGGTACCTATCACAGCGGTTTCGCCGATTACGACGCCGGTTCCATGGTCGATGAAGAACCTTTTTCCGATCTGCGCACCGGGATTGATGTCGATACCTGTTTTTGAGTGCGCACTTTCCGATATTATCCGGGGGATCAGCGGAACTTCTTTAAGGTACAATTCATGTGCTATTCTATGGATGGCGATCGCGATGATGTACGGATAGCTTATGACGACCTCTTCCAGGCTTTTTGCCGCTGGATCGCCGTCATAGGCTGCACTGACATCGCTTTTGATCATTTCCCTTATATATGGGATCCGGTGAAGCAGATGTTCAGTTACCTCTTCGGCGAGGTTGCGGCAGTCGCACGTCGAGCAGCTTGTCAGTTTGCATTTGTGACGAAATGCCAGTTCGATCTGATCCGTCAGCTGCAAACGTATCTGGCAGATCAGGTCGCCGACGACAAATCTGATGTTGTCGCGCGTAACAGCGCGGTGGCCTGTATATCCGGGAAAAATAAGTTCGATCAGTGCATCGAGCACTTCGAGTATTCTATCACGTACAGGCAGATTTTTCACGTCGATGAAGTTCGTTCCCGAGTTGTCATCGTATGTGCTTACGATGGCTTCGACGATTTTGCCGGTTTCTTTGTCGTTGTCAGAGTGTTTCATGGCTTACGTTAATAACTATACAGTTCGGTCGATATATATCGTTCCCCTGTGTCGGGAAGGATAACTACTATGGTCTTGCCCTTGTTTTCTTCTCTTTTTGCCAGTTGCACAGCAGCTTCCATCGCCGCCCCGGAACTGATACCGGCAAGTATGCCTTCTTTCTTTGCCAGTTGCCGTGCCATATCCATTGCTTCTTCATTAGTGATCTTAATTACTTCGTCAAAGATGTCAACGTTAAGTATATCGGGTACAAAACCTGCGCCTATGCCCTGAATCTTGTGCGGTCCCGGTTTCGATCCGGAAAGGACGGCAGAATCTGCAGGTTCAACTGCAACGGCAGATACCGAGGGTTTTTTACTTTTGAGAAATTCTCCGCAACCGGTGATCGTTCCACCTGTCCCTATGCCTGCGATAAAAATATCAACCTTGCCGTCACTATCGTCCCAGATTTCTTCTGCGGTTGTCTTGCGATGGATCTCAGGGTTTGCCGGATTTTGGAACTGTTGAGCGATAAAGACGTTCGGGGTGTCAGCTTTAATTTCCTCAGCTTTGTCGATCGCTCCTTTCATGCCCAGTTCGGCGGGTGTCAAAACGATCTGTGCTCCAAGCATTTCCAGCAGCCTGCGTCGTTCCATGCTCATAGATTCAGGCATTGTAAGAGTTAGTCCGTAGCCTTTGGC
>VRUF01000046.1:13781-15313 GCA_019456245.1 Planctomycetota bacterium
CAAACGATCGCAAGTCCGATACCAGTATTTCCGCTTGTGGGTTCGACTATCTGTGTTTCTTTGCTTATGTGTCCGTCCTTTTCGGCGGCTTCGATCATCGAAAGAGCAATGCGATCCTTTACACTGCCGCCCGGATTGAATGATTCGAGTTTTGCAAGTATAGTTACCCCGGGTATGGCAAGGTTGTTGATCTTGACCAACGGAGTTTTACCGATAGTACTGATGATATTTTCGTGTATTTTACCCACTGTCAAACCTGCCTTTCTAAATCTGATAAGAACTTACATCTTCGCCCCTGCGCGCCTTGTCGGCAAGATCCTGCAGCGTCATCGATTCGAGTACGTTTATTATTGCATTCTGGACATCCGTCCAAACCTGTCTTGTGACGCAGTCCGTGCAACGCGGACAAAACTCAGGATGTTCGATGCACTCGACAGTTAAAAGCGGACCTTCCAAGGCTGCAAATACATGACTTAGCTTGATCTCTTGCGGAGGTTTTGCAAGAAGGTAACCACCTCTTGGCCCCCTTACGCTCCTTATAAGCCCGGAAGATTTTAATATTGCCATTAATTGTTCTAAATACTTGCCCGATATATCCTGACGCTTGGCAATTGTTTTGATCTGTACGGGTTTATTGCCATATTCGATTGCCAGTTCCAGGATGGCTCGCATGCCGTACCTACTTCTTGTCGATAGTTTCATATACTTTCCCTTAATTCCTACGATAAAACAGTAGTATAGCTGACTGGCAAAGGGCTGTCAACCGTGTCAGGGGTAAAAACAAAGAAAACGTCAATAAAGCGTAAATTGTATGAAATTTCTTTCTTTTTGCTATAGATTTATGCTAATTTTTTGTTTGACTCAATGTTTTTAACGTATACAATAAGAGTAGTTCAGGGTTTATCTCTTTGAAGTTGGGAAATTTATGGCAAAAAAAAATGCCAAGAAGTTGGGTTTTGTCTCGTCATTTTTGCCTAACAAATGTGGTATAGCTACTTTTACAGGAGATCTGATCGCAGGTCTTCGAGATGGCGGCAGCGAAGCCTTTGAGCCTCTTGTCGTTGCGATACAGCCTGAGACCTCGTATCAGTATGCCGAACCGGTGAAATTTGAGATTCGCAGCAAAGTCAAGAATGATTATATATCCGCTGCCGACTATATAAATTTCAGCCATGTGGATGCCGTTTCGATTCAACACGAATTCGGTCTTTTCGGAGGTGAAGGAGGCAGCTACCTCAACCTGCTTTTGCACCGGATAAATGCGCCGATTATTTCCACGCTGCATACTGTCCTTGAAGAACCAGAACCGCATTATTACCAGTCCATGCTTGATCTCTGCGAGATTTCGCAGAAGGTGATAGTCATGAACGAGCGTGGGGTAAGGATGCTCCAGGATATATACGGCGTTCCTACAGACAAGATCGAACTGATCGCACACGGCATACCTGACCTTCCCTTTGTCGACAGCAGTTACTACAAGCATAAGTTCGGGATGGACGGGCGAAAGACAATTCTTACTTTCGGTCTGTTGA